>JACMOQ010000328.1 GCA_014377905.1 Acetobacteraceae bacterium
GCAGTTCGTTGCGCCGGGCAATCCGAAAGGCAAGATCGAGTGCAACAAGTTCCGGCGGATCGCCGCCATCGAGTTCATCGAGCGGAAACACGCCGCGCAGCCCGAAGCTTGCGCAAATCTGCTTGAATGCGGCACCGCGTGTGACCGGGTCGGGCAGGAAGACGTCAGGGCCGGCAAGATATACGCGCATGATCACCCCTTCACTGTCCAGGCGGCGCTGTCCAGGCAATTATGAGCACCGGCAATTATGGCCCCACCATCGCCCGCAACGCCGAGGCGCTTCGGTCCAGATTGGCCGCCATGCCATCACCCGCCGCCACCGCCGCTGCCAGGTCGGTGCCACGGATGGCGAGCATCACGCCGCGCATCTGATGTTCAAATTCCACCAAACCGTAGCTGCCGGCAATCCCGGCCAATGCGTGCGATTCGGCCATGGCATCAGTCATCAGGCCTGCCTGCAACGCCCCGTGCAACCGGCCCAGGCGTGCGCCCATTTCGCCGAGCGCCTCGTCCACCAGTTCGATGAACAGCCCCTCAGGCAGGCCGCGCTGTAAATCGGCCAGACGTACGACATCAAGCAGTCTTGTATCTCGCGCCGGGGCCGCGGGCTGGGATTTTCGGCCGAGCGGTTGCAGGCATTCGGCAAGCAGATCGGCGAGGGCTGCCGGCGGCACTGGCTTGGTCAGCATGCCCTGCATCCCCGCCGCCCGGCAACTGATCCGGTCCTGATCCGACGCGGTCGCGGTCAGGGCCACAATCGGCACCGAAGCTGCGAGCCCCGGCGTTGCACGTATCGCCCGTGCTGCCTCATAACCGGACATGCCCGGCATCATCAGGTCCATCAGCACCAGTTCATAAGGAACGCGGGCCACCATCTGCAGCGCCTCGGCGCCTGATGAGGCCACATCGACGCGATGGCCATCGCGGCGGAGTGCCGTCGCGGTGACGATCTGGTTGACAATGATATCCTCGACCAGCAGCAAAACCATCCGGCGCCCGCGGCGGCGGTTCAGACCAAAGTCCTGCGTGTTGGGTTCGGCCAAAGCTGGGGTTGCCGCGATGCTGCTTACCGGCTTTGGCCGGGCGGCCAGGCGCGGGCTGAGCGGTATTAACAGAATGACGCTTCCGCCGTCGGCGAGGCCGGCCCGTCGCCATTCGACCTGACCGGCATCGGCCAGATGGCGTTCGGCGCGTCCCAGCAGATCGGAGAATGCGGCACCCACCCGCATGCGGTCGGCAGGAATATCAGCAAGCGCCGCGAAATCCGGGTTCCATGACACCAAAGCAGTGTCGGCATCGAACACTGCCAACCCCGCCGGGATGGCGGCCAGCAACGCCTCCTGCAAGCTGACCTGCTGGTGCAGTAACGCCCGCGCGTCGCCGGTCTGGCGCAAGGCAAGTTCGAGAGCGGCGCGTTCGGCGGCAAAACGTTCCGCGTCATCAGCGCGCTGCCAGCGCAGTGCCACACTCGCAAGAATGAGGCCGCCAAGAATGATTGCACCGATCAGCATTGCACCGATCAGCCCTGGGCCATCTTGCAGCGGTCCGGTCAGCAGCCATTCCCAATCCGCCACGCGGCCCCTGCCCCCTTTGCCTGCCCGAGGATAGCCGGCATGCGGGGACAAACGCCAGCATACCTCGCCGCAACCTTATCCCCCGCTCCAACCTTGCCCAGCCGTCGTCCATCTGCGATTGTTAACACTCCCCGGACGTGCAACATCCGGCCCCACCGATGCCGCAATTCGGCAAGCGCAATGAGGACAAGAATGGCCAAGATCAAGGTGAAGACCCCGGTCGTCGAACTCGACGGGGATGAAATGACCCGTACTATCTGGGGCTTCATCAAGGACAAGCTGATTGTCCCATATCTCGACATCGACCTGAAATACTACGATCTCGGTATTGAATATCGCGACCAGACCGATGATCAGGTTACCATCGATGCGGCCCACGCAATCAAGAAATACGGTGTCGGGGTGAAATGCGCCACCATCACCCCCGATGAAGCCCGGGTCGAGGAATTCAAGCTTAAGAAGATGTGGCGCAGCCCGAACGGCACCATCCGCAACATCCTCGACGGGACGATTTTCCGCGAGCCTATCATCTGCGCCAATGTGCCGCGCCTGGTGCCGCATTGGAACGAACCGATTGTCATCGGCCGCCATGCCTATGGCGACATTTACCGCGCCACCGAAGCCAAGATTCCCGGCCCCGGCAAGGTCACCATGACCTACGCCCCGGCCGATGGCAGCCCGGCGCAGGTGATGGACATCTTTGACTTCAAGGGCCCGGGCGTTGCCATGGGGATGCACAACACCACCGAATCGATCACTGGCTTCGCGCGGGCGAGCTTTAATTACGGCCTGGCGCGCAACTATCCGGTTTATCTGTCAACCAAGAACACCATCCTCAAAGCCTATGACGGGGTCTTCAAAGACGTGTTCGAGGATGTCTTCAACCGTGAATTCAAGGCGCGCTTTGATGCAGCCAAACTGACCTACGAACATCGCCTGATTGATGACATGGTGGCGAGCGCGCTGAAATGGAACGGCGGTTATGTCTGGGCCTGCAAGAACTACGATGGCGATGTGCAGTCCGACATCGTGGCGCAGGGCTTCGGGTCATTGGGGCTGATGACCTCGGTGCTGCTGTCCCCCGACGGCAACACGGTGGAATCCGAAGCCGCCCACGGCACTGTCACCCGGCATTACCGCGAACACCAGAAGGGCCGCACGACCAGCACCAACCCGATCGCCTCGATCTTCGCCTGGACCCGCGGCCTGATTTATCGCGGCCAGTTTGACGGCACCCCGGATGTGACGGCGTTTGCCGAAACCTTGGAAAAGGTTTGCGTGCAAACGGTGGAAGCTGGCGACATGACCAAGGACCTTGCTGCCCTCATCGGCCGCGATGCCCCATGGCTTAACACCCAGGACTTCCTCGACAAGATCGACAGCAATCTGAAAAAGGCGATGGCGTAAAGCGTTCCGACATTTTGGCCTAAAAAATAAAGCAGGCGCCGGTGGGAATAGTCCCGCCGGCGCTTGCGTTACATCTGGGAAACCCCATGTGCAGGGTCCAAACTGGGGAGCATCTGCAATGAACGATATGCATGGCCTGACCGGACTGACCAATTTCCGTCTAGCGCGACGTGGTTTCGCGATGACCGGGCTGATTTCCGGCCTGACGCTCGCAACCACCCGGGTCGAAGCCCAGGCGATCAAGACCGATTTGGCCGGGATCGAGGCCGGTGAATTTCAACTCGCGGTGCCCGGCGGCAGCCTGCCCGGCTATTTCGCCCGTCCGGTCGGCGCCGGTCCCTTTCCGATTGTGCTGGTCAACGAAGAAATCTTCGGCGTCCACGAATACATCAAGGACACCTGCCGCCGCTTCGCCAAGGCCGGCTACCTTGCCGTCGCGGTTGAGGTTTACGCCCGCCTGATCGATTTCACCAAGGTCTCCGACGTTCCCACCATCATTCGCGAGGCGGTCAGTAAGGCGCCAGACGCAACGTTGATGGCCGACCTCGATGCCGCAGCTGCCTGGGCCGCCGCCAACAAGGGCGACGCCAACCGTCTCGCCACCACCGGCTTTTGCCGTGGCGGGCGCGCCACCTGGCTCTATGCCGCGCACAACCCGAAGCTGAAAGCTGCCGTCGCCTATTACGGCCCGGTAGTTGGCCAGACCAGCGACATCCAACCCAAGACCGCGACCGACATTGCCGGCGACCTTAAGGCACCGCTGCTCGCGCTTTATGGCGCCAAAGATACCGGGATTAAGGTTGAGGACGTTCAGGCGGCAATCGCCAAGGCGAAGGCCGCCGGCAAAACGGTTGAGCTCGTCGTCTATCCCGAGGCCGGACATGGCTTCCATGCCGATTACCGCCCGAGCTACAACGCCGATGCCGCGGCCGATGGATTCAAGCGCACGATTGCCTGGTTCAAAGCGCACGGGGCCTGATCACGCATCGGCGAGCAAGGCCATCTCCGCCCGCACGACGGTGCTGTCGTGCGGGTCGCGTTTGAGGCGCCCGCCAAGCTTGCGGGCAAAGGCGATCATTGGGCCATTATCCGCCAGGATCAAAGCATGGGCGTGGGTCAGGCCCTGGGCGCGGCCCCAGTCGAGCACCCGGCCCATCAGGTGGTTGGCCAGGCCGTGGCCCTTCATGTCCGGACGGATGGCAACGGCATATTCGCCGGCGGTCACATCCGGGTCACGCACCAGCCGGGCGACGCCGAGGATGTCGCCGTTCGCCCGTTCTGCGATGAAGGCCATTTCCGCCAAATAGTCGATATGAGTGAGCCGGAACAGCAGCTTGGGCGGCAATTGTTTAAGCGCGGAGAAGAACCGGAAACGGATATCCTCGGGTGTCAGACGGGAGAAGAAATCGGCCACCGCTGCTTCATCACTGGGGCGGATCGGACGGATTATGAGCGCCTCTCCGGCGAGAACGAACGCGCCTTCCAGCGCAATCGGGTAAACCCCCGGGCTTTGGGCAGGCAAGGTTCGGGTCGGGCGGTCCGGCAGCGGGACGGGCATTAATGTGGCCATGGTGCGCTGCAACATAAGCGCGCCGAGGTAACATTACACCCCCCGCCTTGCCGGCTGGCGCAGAAGGCGCAGAATGCCGCCATCAAAATGGAGGGTGGTTGAAATGGCCGATTTGTCGCGGATTGATCCCGAAATGCAGGCAGCCCGGCTGCAGGTCGAGGCGGAGGCCGCCAAGTTCCCGCCCGTGGTACCAAAAATGCCAATCGACCCGCAAAGGGTGGTCAATGACCATTTGTCGGGGCTGTTTGGCGCCGGCGGGCCGGTGATGGCGCACTCGCAGGATCGCTTTGTATCTGCCAATGGCCGCCGGGTAATGTGCCGGCTGCATAAGCCGGTTGCGGGCCACAACATGCCGGTGCTGGTGTGGCTGCATGGCGGCGGCTGGGTGTGGGCATCAATCGACACCCATGACCGGCTGGTGCGTGAACTTGCGCATGCGGGCGGGGTGGCAACAATCAGTGTCGATTATTCGCTGTCACCCGAAGCACGCTTCCCGCAGGCCGTAGTGGAATGCGCCGAGGTAATCCGCAAAATCGCCGCCGACGCGGCAACCTGGGGAATCGACCCGGCCCGGATTATCATCGGCGGCGACAGCGCGGGCGGCAATCTGGCGCTCGCCACCGCGATAATGCTGCGCGATGATTTCCCAGGAAGCGGGGGCGGGCCGAAGCTCGCTGGGATACTTGCCGCCTACCCTGTCACTGACACTGATTTTGACAGCCCGACCTATCGCGAATTTGCCGATGGTTATGGGCTGACCAGGGCTGCGATGATGACGTATTGGGATTTATATCTCCGCGACCCGATCGATCGGCTCAATCCGCTGGCCGCCCCGATGCGCGACAGCCTGAAAGGCCTGCCACCGACGATGGTGCTGCTGGCGGAAATTGACGTGCTGCGGTCGGAAGGCGAAAGGCTCGCGGCGAAAATGGTGGTGGCAGGGGTGAAGGTGACGCTCGAATCCTTCGCGGGGATGGTGCACGGGTTTCTGCGGTTTTCCGAGGTGGTCGGGAAAAGCCGGGTGGCGATTGCCGAGGCTGGGAAGTGGTTGCGGAAGGCTGCTGTTTCGGCGGGGTAGAAACGGCAGGCAAGATGTTCTTTTTGTGAACAAAAAGAACCAAAAAACCTTTCTGGCACTTTGTTGCCTTCGGCTTGGCTCCCCCCGCAGAGTTATGCCGAAGGCGGCAAATTTTTGCGAAACCAGAGTTCGGGCTGCGATCAGTTCTTTACGTTGGAACTATGCACCGGCACCCCGGTTTCGGCGTGGCAGATTTTGGCCAGCAGCGCCACGCCATCGATGATTTCCTGTTTGCTCGCGAGCCCAAAGCACAGGCGGAAATAGGATTTCGCCGCCTCGCCATCGACGGCCCAATCCGGGCCGGGGTTGAACACCAAGTCCTGCTTGGCCGAGGGCGCGATAAGAGTGCGGACATCAACGCTGTCGGGCAGCTTCATCCACATGAAAATGCCGCCCTGGGGCTTGAACAATTGCAACGACGTGCCGAATTCGCGCTCGCACGCCTCAATCATGGTAGCGAGCTTGTCGGCAAGAACGCCCGACAGGTGCGCTGCATGGGCATCGAAATGCTGCGAGAAATATTCGGCAATGATCATCTGATCGAGCGCGCCGGTGCCGCCATCGGTTTTCATCGCGATCATCCGCGACAGCACCGACCAATCCGCGACCGCATAGCCAACCCGCAAGGCCGGGGCGAGGGATTTAGAGAACGAACCGATATGGACAACCTGGCTCGGGTCGAGCGCATAAAGCGACGGCGGCGCACTGCCGGACCAAATCAGATCGGCGTAACATTCATCCTCGAAGATCACGATGCCGTATTGGCGGGCAAGTTCGAGCAGACCGTGGCGACGATCGAGCGGCAGGATCGATCCGGTCGGGTTCTGAATGGTCGGGATGGTGTAGATCATTTTGGGCACGGTGCCGGCGGCCTTTAAGGCTGCAAGCTGGGCGGCAAGGGCATCGATCCTGATCCCATCTTCATCGACCGCCATCGGCAGCACCGTCGCGCCGAGCTTGCGGAAGCGGTTGATGGCGCCCTGGTAGCAATATTCCTCAAGCAAAACGGTCTCCCCCGGCTCCACCAGCAGGGCGCTGATCATGTCGATGCCCTGGCCAGAACCGGTGGTGATCAACACGCCGTCCCGGTCGGTCTTAATGCCGCGATGGCGGGCAAGCTTGTCGGCGACGAAATCGCGCAAGCCACGATAGCCTTGCGGGCCGGTGCCAAGATTATAAAGTGCTAGGGACGCACCTTCGCGACGGATGACGGCGGCGGCTGCCTCGGCGAGCGCTTCGGTGGGAATTTCGTGCGGGTCGTTGTGGCCGCCGATGAAATTATACATCGGCAGGCCGGTGAAGCGAGGCGCCGCGGCGGGGGCAGATTTGGTGAAATTATTGGCATAGGCGAAAGCTGCGACGTCCATTGGGGCCTCCCTGCAAGAATTTTGTCCAGAGTAGCGCGCTATCGGCATTCGGCAAGCAGTAGGTTGCGCTTGCCGGCATTTGATGGCGGGGGGAAGATGGAGGCTTCCAAGCTGGAGCATCCGCCATGACCCCCCTTCCCCTCGCCAGTGCCAGCGTGCATGCCGAGTTTGTCGCCTGGCTCGATCGGTTTTCCGCCTTTGTTCGCGATGTCGATTATGCGTCAGCACGGCCGCTATTCCATCCGGATGTGCTGGCGTTCGGCACCCATCGCGACGTTATTGGCGGTGTGGATCAATGGATGGCGGCGCAGTGGGATAATGTCTGGCCGCGCACGGACGGATTTCGCTTTGACCCCGATCAGACCAGGGTCATCGTCGCCGATGATGGACGGATGGCAACCGTGATCGCGCCATGGAACAGCATCGGGTTTCATGAGGACGGTAGCAAATTCGACCGCCCGGGCCGCGCGACTTTGGTGTTCCACCGCGTCGATGGCCACTGGCTGTGTGTGCATTCGCACATGTCGTTGAACCGCGGGGTGCCGCAGGCGAGCTTCGGGTCCCGCCCGGTCAAAGGCAACTAGCGCAACATCCGGAAGGGTGACGGCGGCGGCATTGCGTAGCAACGACGGGCAACCAAGGAGTTCGTGATGTCCCATTTTCGCTGCCTGCCAATCCCGACCGAGACCGGCAAACGCTGGCGGGCGACCGGCGTCGATGATTTCGGCAATACTCTGGTCAGCATGGCCAGCGACGGCGCGGCACCGTGCCGCCATTGCCTGCGAGAGGCCAAACCCGGCGACGCCATGCTGCTGGGGTCGTACCACATGCCAGGCCCGATAGGCATTTATTGGACCCCGAGCCCGATCTTTGTGCACGCCGAACCCTGCGCCGCCTATGACCAAATGGATCATGTGCCCGAGACCGTCCGCGCCCGGCTGGTCTCGGTGCGGGCTTATGATGCCAATCAGATGTGTCTTTACGACCTCGGCCAGGCCGTTGACGGGATCGATGTCGATCCGTCCCTGGCCCGTGCGATCAGCGATCCGCGCACCGCGTTTGTGAACATTCATACCGCCAAACCGGGCTGCATGCTGTGTCGGGTGCAACGCGGGTGATTTTGCGCTAATCCTCCCACGATATATTGTGTCGTTGGGGAGGCGCACGGCGTGAGTTTGCGGCATGCGCATCGGTTTCTGATCGGGCTGACGCTGGTCCTGGGCGGGGCGATGCTGGCATGGCTGGTGCAAACCGGCAACGGGGTCAGGGTCCAGGATCTGCGATTTCCCGCCAGTGACGGCCCGCGTCTCAGCGCGCTGCTGTATGTGCCACCATCAGCGACGCCCGAACGCCGCGCCCCGGCGGTTCTGCTGGTGCATACGTATTTGGCGAGCCGCGAGGCCCAATCCGGTTTGGCCATCGAACTCTCGCGTCGGGGTTATGTGGTGCTGGCGATCGGCCAGCCCGGACATGGATATTCCGATCCGCCAGCGGGCACCATCGGGTTTGGCGGACCGGACGGGTTGCGGTTTCTGCGATCGCTGGTGACGGTGGATCGGGCGCGCATCGGGCTTGCCGGCCACGGTCTGGGCGGGGCGGCAGTGCTATGGGCCGCGCAGTCCGGGCCGGACCAGTATCAGGCAATGGTGCTGGACGGGTCGGCCCCAGGCGCTGCCGGCACGCATGAAGGAACACGCAGCTTTCCGCGCAATCTGGCACTGATCTATGGCCGTTATGACATGTTCTCCCGCCCGCTATGGGGCATTGAGCGCGCCACCGATATCGGGCGAGCTGAGAAGCTGGCGCAGGTTTTCGGCCTGCAAAATGGCGCCGTGGTCGGCAAGGTTTATGGCGATCCGGCGACTGGGCTCGCGCGGGTGCTGTTCAGTCCGCCGATCCCTGACGCGGCCACACCGATTTCGACCGAAGCGATTGCCAACGCCGTCAATTGGTTTGATCGAATTTTGCGGCCGGGTGTGGTCAGCAATCCCGGCAACCAGACCTGGCCATGGCATGCGGCCGGCAGTGCCGTGGCTTTAAGCGGGTTGGTGGTGCTGCTGCTGGGCAGCTTCGAGCTCCTGTTGCGTGTGCCGCCACTGGCCGGGTTGGCCGTGCCGCCCGAAACCGGGGCAACCGGGCGTGACTGGCGATGGCTGCTCGATGCGATCCTGACCGCCTGGGTTCCGGTGATGACATTTTTTGCCTTTCTCGGGCTCGGCGCAACCTGGGTTCCGGCGGGGCCGGTCTTTGCCCAGGGCGTGACCAACCAGATCCTAATGTGGATATTGCTCAACGCGGTGATCGGGTTTGGGGTGGGACGCCTGCTCGGCAGCGATCACGCAACGACGACCGGAAGAAGGGGTCTCGCCATCATCTGCGCAATCGCCAGTGTGGCGATTTGCATGACGGTGGCAACCTTGGTCGCGCGCGGCTTGACAGTCGATTTTCACCTTTGGGTGGTGGCGCTCAAGCCGCTCAGCCTTTCGCGGTTTGCCCTGTTCCTGATTTATCTGCCCGGCTTCACTCTCGGTTTCGCAATCATCCTGCATCGGCTGAATGCGGGATTGTCGGTCTACGGCGACAGCGCGGTTGCCCAGTATGTCAGCAATATCGGCGCGCTCGCCGGCGGGCTCACGATCTTTCTGGCCGTGCAATACGGGACGCTGTTCGCCACAGGCCAGTTGCTGACCTGGACCCAGCCGGCCAACATCTCGCTCGCGGTGCAGTTATTGCCGGTAATGGTGGCGGTCGCGGTGATCGGAACCTTCACCTGGCGGCGCACGGGCAATGCCCTGGTCGGCGGATTGATCGCCGGCATGATGGTGACGTGGTATGTCGTTGGAAGCCAGGCAATCCATATCAGCTGATAACCACCGAGCGGATTTTGCGCGGGGCTGCAAGGTATATCGTCCACGCGGCAATCAGGGCCGCACTTATGCCAAGCCAAAACCCGAGCACGTATGATCCGGTAAGGTCATGCAGAAATCCAGTGACGAACGGGCCAGCCGCCCCGCCCAGCAGGCCGGACAGCATGATGGCGCCAAAAATCGCCCCGAAATGCGGGCCTTCGAAAATCTCCATTACCACCGACCCGAGTACTGAGGTGATCCCGTAGCCGAGCCCGCCCTGCACCAGCACCATGGCCCAGAACAGGACTGGCGTTGGCCAAAACGGCAGCGCCAGCAAGGCAAGATAGGTCAGCACAAAGCCCATGCAGCCAATCACCCACACCGTTTCTCGCCCGATCCGGTCCGACAGCACGCCAAGCGCGATCTGGCCGGGGATGCCGGCCAGGCTTACCGCGCCCAATGCCCAGGCGGCCTCCCGTGCGCCGAACCCGATATCGACCAGGTATTTGGTCTGGTGCACCTGCACGGCATACCAGGTGTAAAGCGCGCCGAAGAACCCGATTGCCAGCAGCCAAAAGCGCGCGGTGCGGATTGCCCGTGCCAGGGTCCAGGTCACCGCGACCCAGGCCGGGTCAACAATCCTGATCTGGCGCAATGGCGGAACACCGGCCACCGGTTGCAGATCGCCATCTGGCAGCACCCCGAGATCCTGCGGCCTTGCCCGCAACAGCAGATTGATCGGGGCGCAGACCACCACCATGACCAAGGCGAGCATCACGCAGGCCTGGCGCCAGCCCACCGCCTCGATCCCGATTTGCATCGCGGGCAGCAGCAGGATTGATCCGATGCCGACGCCTGAAAACGCCACGCTGGTGGCAAAGCCGCGCTTGCGGGCAAACCATCCCGGCAGGAACAGGGATTGCCCAGTATAACCGTGGCAGACCGACCCCGCGCCGACCAATACCCCCAAGGTTACGTAAATATGCCAGGGCGCGGTTGCCAGCGGCGCCAGCAGCAGCCCGGCCGCCGTCGCCAGCACGCCGAACTCCATCAACAGCACCGGGCCGCGGCGGTCCATCACCCGGCCCATCAGCGGGGTCAGCACGGCAGACACCATGAAGCCGGCGGAAAACGCGCCCGCCGTCACCCCGCGGTCCCAGCCGAATTCGTCAAGCAATTGCGGCAGCACCAGGGAAAATGCGGTGCGCGCATTCACCCCGATCGCCATGGTCACAAACACCACGGCCACGATCACCCAACCGTAATAGAACGGCAGGGCGCGCGCGAGGCGGTTGATCATTTTCGTTTCGGCGGCGGCGGCGTGTAAGCGCCACCCGACGATGCCGCCCGGACCTCAGCGGCCGTCTTGGCCTTGCGCAACGCGGCAAGGTGGACATACTCGGCTTGCAGCATCTTTTCCGCGTTGGCGAGCACGATCTCGGCCTTGTCGGCGGGGAATTTCACCGCGCCGTTCTCGTCCATATGGATCAGATCGCCGGGCGCGATATCCATCCCGCCAACCGACACCGGCACGTTGACCGACTGCACCGCCATCTCGCCATGTCCGGGGCTGACGCCGCCAAGCAGCATCTGAAATTTCAATTTGCGGATAGTATCGACATCGCGGGACGGCCCGTTCGACAGCAGGCCGACGCAGCCAACCGCCTGCATCGATGTCGTCATGATTTCACCTGCCAGGCCCGCTTTGGCCATGAGTTCGGACGGCCATTTCTGCTGGATCACCAGGATGGTGGGTTTCGGCATTGCATCGAGTGCGTCGATCACATCCATGAAGCTCAACCGGCCAGAAAAATTCGGGTCAGGCAGGCCGTAAACGCAGGTAACCGCGTAGCCGATGGTGGCGCCCAGTTCGGGGTAAATGCAACGGATCGAGGTGTCGGTGTACCAATTCTCGGTCCAGGGATTATAGAGCCCCAGACAGAGCGGGTTTTTCGGGTAGGTCGCCACCACATTGGTGATGGTCGGCGTATCGATCTTGCGCAAGGCTGCGAACAGCTTGTCTTGATTGGTCTTGGCCATGATTTGGCGTCTCCCCTGGTGGTGGGCAAGCTTCGGCTGAACCGGGGTGGGTTGCAAGACCAACCGGGCAGCGGCAAGGTCGCGCGATGCACGCAATACGCCTCGCCCATTGCTCCGATATCCATCTTGATGGCCACAGCTACGCTAAAGGCGGCGCTGACGCCGCACGCGACGGGTTTGTCGCCGTGCTCTCGGCCATCCGCGCCCATCAGCCCGATCTGCTGTTGTACGCGGGCGATTTATTCGACCATAACCGGGCGCGGGCGGAAACGATTGCCTTTGCCAAGGCGCAGCTTGCCGCCCAACCCTTCCCGATCGTGATGATCCCGGGCAACCATGATTGCCTCGACCCGGATGGAATTTTCCGCCGCCACAATTTCAATGAAATCGATAATGTGACGATCCTGGCTGCCCCCGAGGGCGAAATCGTCGATCTGCCGATGCTCGATGTGACCGTTTGGGGCCGTGGCATGCTGGAACATAATGCGAGCTTTCGCCCACTCGGCGGTCTGCCGACACGGCCGGCCGGGCGACGCTGGTTCTTTGGCATGGGGCACGGCATGTACGTGCCGGAGGGCGAGACCACCGACCGATCCTCGCCGATCCATTATCATGAAATCGCTGCCAGTGACTGCGATTATATCGCATTGGGGCATCATCATGCGGCGCTTGAGATCACCACACCGCGCGCGTTTGCCGCGTTCAGCGGATCGCCCACCGATCGGCTTGGGCGCGGGGCAAGTTATATCATTGCCGATCTGGTGAAGGGCACGCC
>JACMOQ010000329.1 GCA_014377905.1 Acetobacteraceae bacterium
ATTGCGCCCATGCGGACCTTGCCGGCATCGACGGTGGCGAGCGTCTGGGAGATCGCACCCATACGGACCTTGCCGGCATCGGTCGTGGCGAGGGTTTGGGAAATCGTACCCATGCGGACCTTGCCGGCGTCGGCGGTGGCGAGGGTTTGGGAGATCGCGCCCATGCGGACCTTGCCGGCATCGGCGGTGGCGAGCGTCTGGGAGATCGCGCCCATGCGGACCTTGCCGGCATCGGCGGTGGCGAGGGTTTGGGAAATCGCGCCCATGCGGACCTTGCCAGCGTCGGCGGTGGCAAGGGTTTGGGAGATCGCACCCATACGGACCTTGCCGGCATCGGCGGTGGCGAGCGTCTGGGAAATTGCGCCCATGCGGACCTTGCTAGCGTCGGCGGTGGCGAGCGTCTGGGAAATCGCACCCATGCGGACTTTGCCCGAATCGATGATCTGAGTGTTGGTGTTCATGGCATGGCCCCTTTGATCAATCGGCGCCGCAGACTGCGGGCCCTTGTTGATGAACGGAGTTGACACTTTCTCTTTCTGCGTCGCCGTATTAACGACGTTAAGACGACGTTAATACGATACTGGAACGCAGATTTAACGTGAACACGCAAAACTACGCGGATTTTCGCGACCTTATCGCAGGGAATAATGCAAATTTCGCAGAAACAGCCGGTCGCAGGCCAGGATGCCCATGATTAACGATTTAGCTCAGAATGAGACGTCAATCGCATCATGGATTCGGCCGCGTTTCTGGGCCAGTCACGCAAAGGTGGCGATTGAATACGTCAGAGAAAATTCGAACTTGTCAGCCCGGTGATACCAAGGAACTGAATTTTCGTACCGTCGGACAGGAGAAGGTTTTGCGATCCACCGGCGGTTGTCGCCGACGATAAGGCCCGCGTGACCTCGCCAGCCGCGAATCCGACAAGAGAAATAAAATTTTGGCCGGATCCGAAGGACTGGATTTGCACGTCCGGGTGGTTACCGTTCACAAAAGCGATCAGTCCGCGCCCTGAGCCCTCCGGCGCGCCCAAATTGCCACCGACGATGGTGGCGGCGCCGGTTCCGGTAAGCACCTGATCGTTACCGGTCCCGAGCAGCATCAGGTTCCGACCCGGACCGCCATAAAATTTGTTGGCACCCCACGAACCGAGCGCGGACAAGGTTGCAGCACCTGGCCCGGCCTGCATGACATCCCCACCCATCGCGCGTGCATTGAGCTGGTCGCCGTCACCGCCGCCGATCATGGTGGCGTGGGATGCGCCCAGCCCCCCCATCATGAGGTTGTTTCCGGCGGGGCCACCAAGATAAACCCCCGATCCCTGGCCGGCGGTGACCGTTACACTGCCGCCAAAGGCTGCGATCGTCGCGCTACCGCCTTGGGGGTGAAAGGTTGTGGTGCCATAGGCAATGGCAATCACGGTGCCGGAACTGCCGAGCGGGATGGTGCCGCCCGAAAGGTTGGCGCGGCCGTTCGCTGCGCCCAGCACCGTGGAGGCACCCGTCCCGCCGGAAAAATTCAAAGGCCCCGATCCCGCGAAGACAAAATCATTCCCGGTGGCAGCGTTGACGGTCACCGCGCCGCTTCCGGCGATAACTGTGTCGGCGTAGGTGCTGTAAACGTAGCCGCCGCCGGCCTGCATCCACAATTGGCCCATGCCGCCCGAGGCAATCGTCGCCGCCGCACTGCCGACCACCACTGTTGGGTTGCCATGGCTATTGTTGATTTGCGCGTTGCCACTGCCGAGAAAAATGGTCGGCGCACTCAGCAGCGCATTGATCGTCGGGTTGCCGTCAGGCGCACTGATCAGATCGTTGCCGGCCGAATTGACAATATTATTGCCGCCCTGGACGAGAATAAGGTTGCGGCCCAGCCCGGCGCTGATCGTGTTGGCGCCGGACAATGCGCTAATCGTGTCGTCGCCATCGCCGGTGGTTATATTTTGCGCGCCGGCACCGGGATAGACGCTGATCAGATTATTGCCGCCCGCCGCGACAACCGTGCCGGTGCCGCTGCCGGCGTTGAAGGCGAGACCGCCAGCGCCGGATATCACACGCTGGCCGGCATTGGCGCCACCAGACACTGTCACCCGCGCTGGCGCGCTGCTGACCAGGGCGGAGTTGCCGCCAGCAATCACATATTGGCCGGCACTGCTGACCTGGACCACACCGGTACCTGGCAAACCCGCAATCAGGCTGCGTGCGAGGATGGCATCAGCCAGGTTGTCGCACGTTACGGTCTGCGCAGCACCACCGGTGGGTGCGTAATTGGCATACAAACCAGCGCCGGGACCGCCGCCGGCGCTTGTGCTCCACCCGATCGCTGACATGACCGCGAGATCGGCGGGCGTGATCTGCGCAAGCTGGCCGGAATAGCTGTCGCCGAACGCGTCGCCCTGCACCGATGTATCCCAGTCCCCCCCATCGGCACCGTTGGCCGGGTTGTTGAACTTGGTTTGCATCGTTACGCCGTCGGTGGAAAAATAGGCTACGCCGTTCGTCAAAATGCGGGTGCCGACCCCGGAATAGCGATAAAGGTCGAGCGGGGTGTAAAGCGGCTGACGGCGAACGGTGGCGACGCCGAGTTCAGAGGTGCGGCCCATCACCTCGGTGATTTCATGCTCCAATGCGCCGATCGCATCATATTGCCCGGTTACTGCGCGATTATTGGGGTCATAGGTAAAGTTGAGGGCAGAACTCAGGCCAACCGAGCCGTCAAGCGCCACGCCGGTGCCGGCAAGCCCGAGCACCCGGGCCTCGGCGTTGGAAATATAAAATAGGCCATTGCCGGTCGGGTCGCTGGCGGGCAAGCCGGGCATTACCGCGGCGAGCTGGGCGTAGGGAACAGTGACCCCGCTGCTGCGGCTTTGCGCGAGCGCGCCGGAACTGATCGGCACGTCGGCGATGGTTCCGTAGCCGACCGAAATGTTGAGGGTGATCTTGTTGGTGAACAGGCTTTCAAGATGGAGCACAGCCGCCACCACCGCGGTGCGAAAGCCGCTCGGCGCGCTGGTGACGCTGCTGTCATAGCTGACATTGATGACCAGGCCAGTGCCTGGGGTGATGGTCATGGGGGGCGACACCTTGGGGGTTGGTCTCGCAATATAGGGCGGCGCGCCGTGGGACAATAGGCCAGGGGTTAAAGGACGTTGGCGCTGGTGAGGTTGGTGATGCCGACGAACAGGATACTGGTGCCATCTGACAGAAGCAGATGTTCGCTGCCGCCGATGATGGTGGCGGACGAAAGGGCGCGAGCGACCTCGCCTTGGGCGAAGCCGACATACGACACGTAGTCCTGACCTGGCATGAAGCCCTGCAACGTCACCTGCGCGGCGTTGCCCGACGCGAAGGCGAACAGATCGCCACCAGAGCCGCCGATGATGGTTTCACTGCCGGTGCCGGCTAGCACCTGATCGCCGGCACTGCCAAGAATGATGAGATCGGCACCGCTGCCGCCATAAAAATTGTTGCCTACGACCATAGAGCGCGCCGCAGTGAGTGTTTCCGCCCCCGCGCCCGCTTTGAAGACAGTGCCGCCAATGACGCCGGCCGCAAGCGTATCGCCGTCGCCACCGCCGATGATGGTCGCGCGGCCGACTCCGGCGGTGATACGGTTGTTGCCGCCCGGTCCGCCCTGAAAAACGCCGCTGCCCAAGCCGCCGTTGATTGTAACGCTGCCGCCGAACGCGGCGATGGTGGATGCTCCGTTGCCGCCCTGATAGGTGGTGTTGCCATAGGCGATACTGATCAGATCGCCCGCGCCGCCGACGATGCTGGCGTTGCCGGAGGCAGAGCCGAGAATAGTGGACGCCCCCCTGCCGCCGATGAAATTGAGCGTCCCCGATCCGGCAAAAACAAAGTCATTACCGGCGCCGGCATTGACCGTCACCGCGCCACTGCCGCCGATCACGGTATCAGCGCGGCTGCTGTTGACCACGCCGCCGCCGGCCTGCATCCAAAGCTGATCGTTGCCCGCCGAGGTTAACGTCGCCGCCGCACTGCCGACCACCACAGTCGCATTGCCGGCACCGCCATTGAACTGTGCCGCGCCATTGCCGAGGAAAATCACCGGCGCGTTGGTGCCGGCGGTGATCGTCGGGTTGCCGTCGGGCGTGCTGATCAGGTCGTCGCCGGATGAGGTAATCCGGTTGTCGCCGCCCTGGGCGAGAATCAGATTGCGGCCGGCCCCGGCGCTGATGGTGTTGGCCCCGGCGAGCGCGCTGATCGTGTCATTGCCATCGCCAGTGGTGATGTTCTGCGCGCCGGCACCAGGATAGACGCTGATCAGGTTGTTGCCACCGGCGGCGAGAACCGTGCTCGACCCACTGCCGGCATTGAAGGCGAGACCGCCAGTGCCGGCAATAACCAACTGACCCGCGCTGGCGCCGCCGAACACCGTCACCTTTTCGGTGGCGCTGTCGATCAGGGCGGTGTTGCCAGGGGTGATCGCGTAGGGGCCGCTATTGGTGACTTGCAAAACACCGGCGGCCGGCAATCCGCTTATCAGGCTGCGCGCCAGCGCCGCATCGGCGGCGTTGTCGGCGGTCACGGTCTGGGCGATGCCACCGGCGGGGGAAAAATAGGCGAACAGGCCAGTGCCCAGCCCGGGGCCAGTCGCAATGGTGGTGTAGCCGATCGCCTGCATCACCGCGATATCGGTCGCACTGATCCGCTGGGCGAGGCCGGGATACCCGCCACCGAAGGCGTCACTGTTAATCGAGCGATCCCAGTCCCCGCCATCGCCACCATAGGCGGGATCGTTGAACAAAAGCCCCATGGTCACGCCATCGGTTGAAAAATACGCGACCCCAGCGCCGAGCTGACGAACGCCGGGCGACTGGTAACGGAACAAATCGAGCGGCTGGTAGCTTTGCACGCCGACGGTGTTGATTGCGCCATCGTAGGTTTGACGACCCATCACCTCGGTGATTTCGTGGAGCGCAATGCCAACCAGGTCATAAGTGCTGGCGACGGCGCGATTATTGGGGTCAACCGCGAAGGAATAAAAGTTGGACACGCCAATATAGCCGTCCGGTGCGGCGGTCATGGTTGGGGTAATGCCGATCGCCCTGGCTTCGGCATTGGTGACGTAAAATGCCCCGCCATTGGTCGGGTCGGTGGCTGGTAATGCCGCCAGCGGCAGGGCTGCACGGATGGCGGTGTATGTCGTCAGGGTTTTGCTGCTGATACTCATGCCCAGCGCCGCGGCGCCAAAACTGATCCCATTCACTTCGCCAAAGCCGACCGAAACAGTGACCGTAATATGGTTGGTGAAAATGCTTTCGAGTTCGAAGACCGCCGCTGCGATTGCGGCTTTAAACCCGCTCGGGGCACCATCGACGCTGCTGTCATAGGTGACGTTGATGATCAGGCCGGTGCCGGGAGTGATCGTCATCATCCTGCTTTCGGTGTGCGCGACATGTGAAGCATACGCAACGACCATACAAGATCGGGACGGGCCGTCAAATCCGCCGCAGCGGCAACGACCACGCCAATAGCGCCGATATCGCGGCAAATCCGGCGATCGCCAGGAAGGCGGCACGGAAGGCGATATCGATCTCGGCGCGGGCGAGCGCGATGCGCTCGGCGGGCAGGTTGGCGAGCGAGCCGAGGCCGCGCTGGACGATCTGGCCGAATAATGCCGCGACGTCGGCATCCATCACCGCCATGGCACCGAACAGGACGGCGCCGACGATGGCAGTACCGGCGGCAGCCCCAATCGAGCGGGAGAACTGCACCGATGCGGCGGCAGCACCGAGTTGGTTCGGGCCGGCCAGCACCTGCACGGTGATCTGCACGACGGGCATCGCGGTGCCGTTGGCGATTGCCAGCACCCCGAGCAGCCAGGGCAGTTGCGACAGGGTTAGTGCCGGCCCCATCAGCGCCATCACCGCGAGTAAAATCGCCACGATCGGCATCCCGATCGACGGCATAATGGCGGTATAGCCGGTGCGGCTGATGGTGCGGCCGGTGACCAGCGAGCCAACCGCCACCAGTCCGGTCAATGGCAGCATCAGCAGCCCGACCTCGCCAGCTGTGGAACCGCGCGAAACCGCAAGATAAATTGGCAGGAAGGTGATCAAGGAGACGATGGTCGCACCATTGCAGGCCGCCATGGCGTCGGTGCGCCAGACCGCGCTCTGGCGCAGGAAGGCGATCGGCAGCAGCGGGTACGCCACCCGGCGCTCCTGGCGCAGCAGCAAGACCAAGGACACGCCGGCTAGCGCGGCGAATCCGGCCGCCCACCCAGCCGCTGCCATGCTGAAATGCCGCGCCTGTTCCAATGCCAGCAGCGCCGGGGCGATGAACATCGCGAACAGCGCGGTGCCAAGGAAATCGAAATGCAACCGCCCGGCCGGCGCCGATTTCGACTTCAGCCGCAATGCCAGCACCAGCGCAAGCAGGCAAAGCGGCACGTTGACCAGAAACACCGACTGCCAGCCCCAGACCTGGGTCAACCAGCCGCCGGCGACCGGGCCGAGCAAAGACGCGGTGACGAAAATCGTCGCGTTATAGCCTTGGAACTTGCCGCGCTGGCGGGCGGGCACGGTTTCCCCGATCAGGGCGTGCGACAAGGTCATCAGCCCGCCGCCGCCCGCACCTTGCACCAGGCGCGCGCCAATCAGCATCAGCACGCTGGTCGATAGCGCGGCGAGGCCATAGGCGAACAGATTGATCCACAGCGACACCAACAGCATCCGGCGGCGGCCCAACACGTCGGCGAGGCGCCCGTAAACCGGGGCGGCGATGGTGGCGGCAACCAGATAGGCACCCACAATCCACGACACGCGCTGGACATCGCCCAATTCCGCGGCAATCGGGGGCAGGGCGGTGGCGACAATGCTGCCGTCGATAGCGG
>JACMOQ010000330.1 GCA_014377905.1 Acetobacteraceae bacterium
ACCAGGCACAATCGGTCGCGCGGGGTAATCAGCCCCATCGTTTCGGTATCGACCGCCAGCGGTCCGTCGCCGAGAACACCGGCGGGAAGATCTTCTTCGTGCAGATAGACTGTCATAGGCTCAAGCGCTTAGGCCGTTTGCAGCGCGAGGGGAAGGGTCACCAAGCAATGTCGCACGCCAAGCCACCAAGGGGCTGACTTGGGCCGAAGGCTCACCCCTTGCGGCAGCCTCCTGATCGATGCGATGGAAGGTAGGCGCTGCGCCGGAAGTTCAACCTCTTGGCGTCTTGGCGTGCGACAAATTTGCCCTTCCGGATTGGCTCGCGCTAAGCTGACGCTATGAACAACGCCGAAGCCATCCCCGCAAGCTGGCGCGCTGCGCTGGAGCCGGTACTGGCCAGCCCCAAGTCGCGCGCGCTCGGCGGGTTCCTCAGCGCCGAAGAGGCCGCGGGCAAGGCAATCTACCCGCCGCGCGGGATGCGGCTTGCAGCGCTCGCGCTGACCCCGCTCGATACAGTCAAGGTCGTGATCCTGGGTCAGGATCCGTATCACGGGCCGGGGCAGGCGCATGAGCTGGCGTTTTCGGTGCAGGACGGGGTGAGGTTGCCGCCCAGCCTGGTCAACGTGTTCAAGGAACTTGCAACCGATCTCGGCCTGCCGCGCCCCTCGAATGGCAACTTGTCCAGGTGGGCCGAGCAAGGCGTACTGCTGCTGAACAATGCACTGACCGTGGCGGATGGCCAGCCCGCCTCGCACCAGGGCAAGGGGTGGGAAGAAATCACCGATGCGGTGGTCGCCGCAGTCGCCGCCAAGGCGGAGCCGTGCGTGTTCATGCTGTGGGGCAGCCACGCAAAAAAGAAGGCGGCGAGCGTGCCCGGTCTCGGCCCCGGCAGCCGCCACTTGATCCTCACCGCTCCGCACCCCAGCCCGCTCTCGGCGCACACCGGGTGGTTCGGCAGCGGTCACTTCGGCAAGGCCAATATGTTCCTTGAGGCGCACGGGCGCGGCGCGGTTGACTGGCGCCTTTGAAGCGGACGCGGGCAAAAGATGTCCTTGGGCTTTCCGTTTGTCGCAGGCCGTGCAAAAGTGCCGCCAAATGGAGGGTCCGAACATGTCCGACAACGAACCGAATGCACCCGTAGACGTCACCAAGGCGTGGGCCGCAACGCAAGACCAGAAGGGCGCGGCGAAGCGCCTGCGGATTTACGCTGCACTGGCCTGGGTGGCGGCGATCGGCGCCGAGATCGCCGGGATCGTCATGCTCAAGCAGGGCAAGTTCCAGCACGGCAACATGGCGCTGCTGATCGGGCTGCTGGTCGTGATCGCGGTGTTCGCGATCGGCGGCAGCCTGCTGTGGAAGAAAGCCAACAAGCACGATCCGGCAAGCCGCGCCGATGGTTTCCGGTTCTTCATGCAGAACCAGCTTGGCGCGATCATCACCGTGATCGCGTTCCTGCCGCTGCTCGCGCTGATCTTCCTCGATAAGGACATGGACCCCAAGAACAAGAAGATCGCCGGCGGCGTCGGCGTTGCCCTGGCGCTGCTTGCGACCGTGATCGGGATCGATTTCAAGCCGCCTTCGACCGAACAGTACACCCAGGACATGAACCAGTGCGCGGCGCAGATTAAAGGCGGCCAGCCGACCACCGCATGCTCGCCCGAGGTTGCTAGTCAAGCGCAGGATATCGCTCGCGATTCGGCCGCCGTGGCCGATGCAACCAAGACCGCGGCCAATCCGAACGGGCAGGACGTAGTCTACTGGATCGCCCCGGAGAACGGCGGCAAAAAAGCTACCACCCCGCACGTCTTCCACCTCTGCGACGGCGTCAGCACCTTGCGCGGCAAAACCGTCAACAAGGGCTCGGTGACCGAAGCCTACGCCGAGAATGCAACGCGGATCACGTTGCAGATCCCGATGGAGCAGGGGCAGTGCGGGCTGGCCAAGGCGAAGTAAGCGGCGGCAGGGGCTGCTGGATCTGGCAGACCAACAGCAACTGTCGCCGGATCAACCTGGCGATTTGGGCTGCCTGCGCGTGCGGGAGGCTATGTCATCTACGACGTGATTTTTGCCAATGACCGGGTGAGTGACCGGAATTTCTATTCGGCATTTGCGGCGGGATTGTAGCAAGCCGACTGCCACTGGCCCGGTTCCACGCCCTTTCCCTAAGGATAAAATTAACCCTAAGCCCCTAACAAATGACATAGATTTGACAGGGGGGCCGCATGAAGGCCAAGTTCAGGCTGCTGCCAGAGGTGATTATAGCGGGCGCAGCGCTGGCTGTGCTCGATGTGTTTGCGCTCGCCTTTCGCCTCCCGATCATGTTCCCGAGCCCGGCACGCGCCCAGTTTCTGGGGATTCACTACATCTACCCAGTGCTAGGTGCAGCCCTGCTTGGCACAGTCATGTTTGTTTGCGGCAAGCGCAACGAAACGCGGCGGTTGTTCGTCGCGCTGCCCTGCTACATCGTGGTGCTGTTCGTGCACTTCAATCTCAAGTTGTGGATTCCGCACATCAACCCGCTGTTGTTCGACAGCCTGTTCTGGCAGATCGACCAGCAATTCCGCTGGCTGATCGATTTATGCATGGCGATCCGGATGCAGTTATGGCCAGTGCTCCCGCCTGACGCCAACGCCTATGTGCTGATCTTTATCTTCATGTTCTACATCAGCTACGCCTACCATTCGGTGCGTACCCCGGCGCATATCGGCAAGGTTATTGTCGCGGTGCTGGCGATGCAGGTGCTGGGTGCGCTAGCCTATCTGGGCATGCCCGCGATCGGGCCATTCATATATGAGCGCGGGGTTAACCCGATCAATACCCGGGCACAGCTCGAAATGCTCGACGTGTTCCGCCATTCGGTGCTCAACGGGCCCGAGTGGCTCGCCGCGAACGGAGGCAGTAACTTCACCAGCGGTCTCGCCGCGATGCCCTCGCTGCACAATGCCGGGGCGCTATTGTTCTTACTGTTCGCATGGAAATACGGCAAACCACTGGTCCCTGCTTTCGCTTTGGCGTTCGCGTTCATCGTGATCACCTCGGTTGCCTCGCGTTGGCACTATCTGGCCGATCTGCCGATCGGCTGGCTGCTCGGCTGGGTCAGCTTCCGGATCGGCGAACGGTTCGGCGATGCACCGAGCGCCATGGCGGTGACTGCGAAAGTCGCACCTCACCCGCTCTTGCCCGGCTTTGCAGAATTACCGGTTAGCCACAGCAGCCAGCAGCGCTTCGGCCAGCCGTTCGCCGAATTGCGGCCCTTGCAGCGGGTAAAGGTACGGCTCGATCAGTTCGGCTTCTATCGCCGCAAGCCCGCCAGTTTCCAGCCGCACCATGTCGATCCGCGCATAGACCGGCGGCGCGGCGAAGGGTAGTAGTGTGCAGACCGCTTCGGCCGCCGCGCGGTCGGCGGGCACCGGATCGAGCGGGACTTCAATCCCGCCGTAAAGCGACTGGATGCGGTAATCGCCCGGCGCGGCGCGCTTGACCAACGCGTGGCTGAGCGCCCCGCTGATGAAGATGAAGCTGAGCTCGCCCTCGCTTTGGATCGCGGGCAGGAACGGCTGGATCAACGCCGGTTGGTTCATACTCCATTGTGCGATCGCCGGATCGCCGCGCTTGAAACTGTCCTGCCCGATCGCGCCCGCGCCGACCCGGCGTTTGACCACCACCCG
>JACMOQ010000331.1 GCA_014377905.1 Acetobacteraceae bacterium
CCAGCGAAAGCCGCGCGGGATGTTCCCGCTCAAGGGCCGGGTGGTGGAACAATGAGCCGGATGTCCCTGGCCCTCAGCCTGGCTGCCATTCTCGGCGGCGCCGCGCTGCTGGCGGTGCTTAATGTTCTGGTGCCGGCGAGCTCGGCATTCCACGTCTCGACCTATATCGTTTCGCTGGCGGGTAAGTATCTCTGCTTTGCCATCCTGGCGCTGGCGCTCGATCTGGTATGGGGGTTTGCCGGCATATTGAGCCTTGGCCATGCCGCGTTTTTCGCCCTCGGCGGCTACGCGATGGGCATGTATCTGATGCGCCAGATCGGCACCCGCGGGGTTTATGGCAACGCCGTGCTGCCCGATTTCATGGTGTTCCTGAACTGGAAGGAATTGCCGTGGTACTGGATGGGCTTCGATAATCCGGGCTTTGCCATCCTGATGGCGCTGGCGGTACCCGGCGTGTTGGCGCTGGTATTTGGCTGGCTCGCCTTCCGCAGCCGAGTGTCGGGTGTTTATTTGTCCATCATCACCCAGGCGCTAACTTACGCGCTGCTGTTGGCCTTTTTCCGCAATGATATGGGATTTGGCGGCAATAACGGGTTAACCGATTTCAAGGACATCGTCGGTATGGACCTGCATCTCGACAGCACCCGCTCTGGCCTGTTGCTGTTGACCGCTGCCGTGCTGGCGTTGCAACTGGTGGTGGCACGCTTTCTGGTGATATCCCGCTTCGGCAAGGTGCTGATTGCGGTGCGCGACACCGAAAGCCGTACACGCTTCCTCGGCTATCGGCCGGAACGCTACAAGCTGTTCGTGTTCGTGCTGTCGGCTGTCATGTGCGGCATTGGCGGGGCGCTTTACGTGCCGCAGATCGGCATCATCAACCCGAGTGAGTTTTCCCCCGCCAATTCCATCGAGGCGTTGATATGGGTGGCGGTCGGCGGGCGCGGCACTTTGATCGGTGCCATTCTCGGCGCAATTCTGGTCAATTTCGGCAAGACCATCTTCACCGGCATCCTGCCCGAGCTTTGGCTGTTCGCGCTCGGAGCCCTGTTCATTCTGGTGACGTTACTGCTACCCAACGGGGTGCTCGGCCTGTTCGCCCGCCACAAGCGGGAAAAAAGCCAATGAAGCGCCCCCATGCGGATACGTTGCTATATCTCAGCGGTGTTTCGGTCAGCTTTGATGGCTTCAAGGCGTTGAATTCACTGTCGCTGCTGGTCGAAAAAGGCGAGATGCGGGCGGTGATCGGACCGAACGGCGCCGGCAAGACGACAATGATGGATGTCATCACCGGCAAGACCCGCCCCGACCAGGGCGATGTTGTGTTCGGCGCGGACATCGATCTCACCAAGCTCGACGAACCCGCCATCGCCGCACTCGGCATCGGTCGCAAGTTCCAGAAGCCCACCGTGTTCGAGCCGCATTCGGTGTGGGATAATCTGTTGCTGGCGCTGGCTGGCGACCGCCGCCCGCGCTTTACCTTGTGGGCGCGCGAAACCTCCGAGGAACAGGATAAAATTGAGGAAATCCTCACGACAATCCGTCTCAAGGATTTGCGTCAGCATCGCGCCGGCGATTTGTCGCACGGCCAGAAGCAATGGCTCGAAATCGGCATGTTGCTGGCCCAGGAGCCGTTATTGCTGCTGGTCGATGAACCGGTCGCCGGGATGACCGACGCCGAGACCGCGCAGACCGCCGATTTGTTGCGGGAAATCAACCGCACCAAAAGCGTCGTTGTCGTTGAACACGACATGGATTTCGTGCGGGCGTTGGGGGTGAAGGTGACAGTCCTTCATGAAGGCTCGGTGTTGTCCGAGGGCAGCATCGACCATGTCAGCGCCGACCCGAAAGTCGTCGAAGTGTATCTGGGGCGCTGAGGATGTTGGAAATTCAGTCTGTCGATCTTCACTACGGCGCGGCGATTGCGCTCCGAAAAGTTTCGCTAACGGCCAAAATTGGCGAGGTCACTTGCTTGCTCGGTCGCAACGGGGTCGGCAAGACCAGCCTGTTGCGAGCGGTGACCGGGGTGCACCCGGTGTCGGCGGGCAAAATCCTGTGGAACGGCGCCGATATTACCAGGATGGCGACCTATGATCGCGCCAGGCTGGGGATTTCCAGCGTGCCACAAGGCCGCGACATCTTTCCGCTGCTGACGGTGCGGGAAAATCTCGAGACCGGCTTTGCCGTCTTGCCACGACGCGAACGATTTGTGCCCGAACAAATTTTCGAATTGTTTCCCATCCTTAAAACCATGCTGCGCCGGCGCGGCGGCGATCTGTCGGGTGGGCAGCAGCAGCAGCTGGCGATTGCCCGCGCGCTGGTGATGAAACCAAAACTCCTGGTGCTGGACGAGCCGACCGAGGGCATTCAGCCCAGCATCATCAAGGATATCGGCCGGGTGATCGAACTGCTACGGTCGCAAGGCACGATGGCGATTTTGCTGGTCGAGCAATATTTCGACTTTGCCCGCGAACTCGCCCAGCACATTGCGGTGATGGATCGTGGCGACATCGTGCTGCAAGGCGCGCGGGAGGAGCTTGATGAACACGACGTCCGCCGCCGCCTTTCGGTCTGAACACCAACGTGCGTGGGGGGAACTGATCGTCGAAATGGGCTTGCGCGACGGCCGCACCGTGCTGGGGGATTTACGCCAGGATGGCTGCATGAAGGCGCGGTTTCCGCGGCCGGTCGATATCACCGAGATTATTACGCTCAACAGTTCCGGCGGCGTCGCCGGTGGCGACCGACTGGCCACCAGGCTGGTGGTGGGTGCGGGCGCACAGGCGTGCTTCGCGTCCCAGGCAGCGGAACGGTTCTATCGCGCCGTAGACGACGATCCACCGGCCAACGTGTCAACCGCCATCGACATTCATGCTGGCGGGGTGGCCGAATGGCTGCCGCAGGAAAGCATCCTGTTCGATCGTTGCGCACTGGATCGGCGGCTTAATGTGACGCTCGCGCAGGACGCGACATTTATCGGGGTTGAGGCACTGATCTTCGGTCGCGCCGCCATGGGCGAAACCGTGGCAACTGCACGTCTGAGCGACCGGATCAGCGTGCGCCGGGCGGGAAAACTGATCCTGCATGAGGCGGTCCGGATGAACGGCCCCGTCGCCGATCTGCTGGCCCGCCCGGCAATCGGTGGCGGCGGGCGGGCGGTGGCAACGCTAATTTATGTCGCGCCCGACGCCACGGCGCGGCTCGACGGGTTGCGCGCGGCGTGGGACGCTGCGGGCGCGGAATGCGGCGCCAGCGCCTGGAACGGGATGCTTGTGGGGCGTGTGGTTGCGGCCAATGGTGCGCGATTGCGCCAGACAGTGATCGCGGGCCTTGCCGCATTGCGCGATGGCCGCGCCTTGCCGCGCGTATGGAATTGTTGAGGAGATTGCAATGAACCTGACGCCCAGGGAAAAGGATAAGCTGCTGATCTCAATGGCGGCGATGGTGGCGCGCCGGCGGCTTGAACGCGGGGTGAAGCTGAACTACCCGGAAGCGATCGCACTGATCAGCGACTTCGTTGTCGAAGGCGCGCGCGATGGCTGCACCGTTGCCGATCTGATGCAGGCCGGCGCCCATGTCATCACCCGCGCCCAGGTGATGGAGGGCATCGCCGAAATGATCCACGACGTCCAGGTCGAAGCCACCTTCCCCGACGGCACCAAGCTGGTGACCGTGCATGAACCGATCCGTTGAGAAAGGCCGCGCAATGATCCCCGGCGAAATCGAAACCCTCGACGGTGACATCGAATTGAACACAGGTGCCCCGCGCACCGCCCTGACAGTCACCAACACCGGTGACCGGCCAATCCAGGTCGGCAGCCACTATCATTTTGCCGAAACCAACGCGGCGTTGCATTTTGATCGTGATGCCGCGCGCGGACAGCGGCTCGACATCGCCGCCGGCACCGCGGTCCGTTTCGAACCGGGCCAGACCCGCGATATCGTGCTGGTGCCGTTTGGCGGGGCGCGCCGTGTATTCGGCTTTCAGGGCCGCGTGATGGGGGAACTGTGATGACACGCATCACCCGCCGTGCCTACGCCGACATGTTCGGGCCGACGACCGGGGACCGGATGCGGCTCGCCGATACCGATCTTTGGGTCGCCATCGAAAAGGACTTCACCCGCTATGGCGACGAGGTGAAATTTGGTGGCGGCAAGGTCATTCGCGACGGCATGGGGCAATCCCAGGCGAGCCAGGCGCAGGGGGCCGTCGATACCGTCATCACCAATGTGGTGATCATCGACCATTGGGGGATTGTCAAAGCTGATGTCGGGCTGGTCAACGGGCGCATCGCGTCAATCGGCAAGGCTGGCAACCCGGATGTGCAGTCGGGCGTTGACATCATCATCGGCCCCGGCACCGAGGTGATCGCCGGCGAAGGCAAAATCCTGACGGCGGGCGGCATTGACAGCCATATTCATTTCATCTGTCCCCAGCAGGTCGATGATGCGATTGCGTCCGGCATCACCACCATGGTCGGCGGTGGCACCGGCCCGGCAACCGGGACGGCGGCGACAACATCAACCCCTGGCCCGTGGCACATGGCGCGGATGCTGCAAGCTGCGGAAGGTTTGCCGGTTAATCTGGCATTTGCCGGCAAGGGCAATGCGTCCCAACCGCAGGCGCTGGAAGAAATGATCCGCGCCGGTGCGTCTTCGTTGAAGCTGCACGAAGACTGGGGCACCACCCCGGCATCGATCGATTGCTGCCTGTCGGTCGCGGATCGTTTCGATATTCAGGTGATGATCCACACCGATACGCTGAACGAGTCGGGCTTCGTTGAAGACACAATCGCCGCCTTCAAGGGCCGCACCATCCATGCCTTCCACACCGAAGGCGCCGGCGGCGGGCATGCCCCCGATATCATCAAGGTTGCAGGCTTGGCCAACGTGTTGCCAAGCAGCACCAACCCGACCCGACCTTACACCGCCAACACGCTTGACGAACATCTTGACATGCTCATGGTGTGCCATCACCTCGACAGTAGCATACCGGAAGACGTCGCCTTCGCCGAAAGTCGGATCCGGAAGGAAACTATTGCTGCCGAGGACATCCTGCATGACCTTGGCGCGCTGTCGATGATATCGTCGGACAGCCAGGCGATGGGGCGGGTCGGCGAGGTGGCAATCCGCACCTGGCAGACCGCGCATAAAATGAAGCAGCAGCGTGGCGCGCTGGCGGGCGATACGGCGCGATCCGACAATAACCGCGTCAAGCGCTACATCGCCAAATACAGGATAAACCCAGCCATCGCGCAGGGATTATCGCATGAGGTCGGATCGATCGCCGTCGGCAAGCTTGCCGATCTGGTGCTGTGGACGCCGGCGTTTTTTGGGGTCAAGCCCGATCTGGTGATCAAGGGCGGCACGATCGTCGTCGCCGCGATGGGCGACCCCAATGCCTCGATCCCGACGCCGCAGCCAGTGCATTACCGGCCGATGTTCGGCAGTTTCGGCCGTGCGATGGCGGCCGGCGCCATCACCTTTGTTTCGGCGGCGGCACTGGAAGCGGATGTTGGCGGCAGGCTGGGGCTTGCCCGGATCATTTCGGCTGTGCGCAACACGCGCAATATCGGCAAGGCCGACATGATCCATAACGATGCGCTGCCGCATATCGAGGTCGATCCGGAAACCTACGAGGTTCGTGCTGATGGGGTCTTGCTGACCTGCGAGCCGGCCAAGCTGTTGCCGATGGCGCAACGGTATTTCCTGTTCTGATGCGCGCCCAGAAAATCCTGCATGCCGGCGATTGGGACGTCGCATTGGAAATCGACCGCGTGCTGATCGACTTCGACCGCCGCCATCGCCGACGTATTCAGCTCGACACGGTCAAGGGTTCCTCGGTGTTGCTCGATCTGGCGCAGGCGGTGCGCCTGCGCGATGGTGATGGGTTGGTGGTCGAGGGTGGCATTATCCTTGTGGTGGCAAAGGCCGAAACCCTCGCCGAAATCCATGCCCATGATGACGCCACGTTAGTACGGATCGCGTGGCATCTCGGCAATCGCCATCTGCCGGTGCAATTGATCGGCGACCATATTCGCATCCGCGCCGACCACGTCATTGAGGAAATGGTCGAACTGATCGGCGGCCATGTCGCGCGGATCAATGCGCCGTTCGACCCGGAGGCCGGCGCCTATGCCGGCGGGCACAGCCACTTGCACGATGACGATGACCACCATCACTGAGCCCGCCAAGCTGCTGCGCCTGCTCGCCTGGCTGTCCCCTGCCTTTCCGACCGGGGCCTATGCCTATTCGCACGGGTTGGAATGGGCGGTGGAAACGGGTGACATCATGGATGGCCCAAGCCTGGAGCACTGGCTTGCCGACGTGCTGCGCCACGGCAGCGGACGCAACGATGCCATCCTGGCGCGCTGCGCGCATCGCGGCGCCCAAGACCCCGAGGCGCTCGCCGAGATCGCCGCAATGGCGCTCGCGATGTGCGCGGGGGCGGAGCGTCTGGGTGAAACGATCGGCCAGGGCAATGCGTTCCTGCTGGCGGCCCGGCCCTGGGCGCCTGCTGGCTTTCTTGCCGATTTCGGCGACATTGCCTACCCGGTCGCAGTCGGCGCGCTGTCTGGCAGTCACGGTATTGACGAGGACGAGATGGCGGCCGCATTGCTGCAGGCGTTTGCAACGAACTTGATTTCGGCTGCGGTTCGCCTGGTGCCGCTTGGTCAGACCACCGGCCTTATGGTGTTGGCAGCCCTCGAACCGGTGATCATTGCCACCGCGGCTGAAACACGCGGTGGCGGGCTGGATGACCTCGGCGGCGTCGGCTTCCGTGCCGATCTGGCATCGTTGCGTCATGAAACCCAATACACAAGGCTGTTCCGCTCATGAATAAGTCCCCTAACGGCCCGCTGCGGGTTGGCGTCGGCGGCCCGGTCGGCACCGGCAAGACCGCGCTGATGGACGCGCTGTGCAAGATATTCCGCGAAAAATATGATATCGCGGCGATTACCAACGATATTTATACCAAGGAAGACGCCGAATTTCTGACCCGCGCCGGATCGCTGTCAGCCGATCGCATCCTCGGGATTGAAACCGGCGGCTGCCCGCATACCGCGATCCGTGAGGACGCCAGCATCAACCTCGCCGGCGTTGCCGAGCTCAACCGGCGCTTTCCTGCACTTGATATCATCCTGATCGAAAGCGGCGGCGATAATCTCGCTGCGACCTTCAGCCCGGAACTGGCCGACATCACCATTTATGTCATCGATGTCTCCGCCGGCGACAAAATTCCCCGCAAAGGCGGGCCGGGAATTACCCGCAGCGATCTGCTGGTGATCAATAAGATCGACCTCGCGCCCTATGTTGGGGCGAGCCTTGAGGTAATGGATCGTGATAGCAAGCGCATGCGGGGGATACGCCCCTATGTGTTTGCCAATGTGCGGGCGGGACAGGGCGTAGCCGAGATTGCAGAATTTGTTGAGGCGGCAGGGGGGTTGAGGCTTTAGATACTCTGCACGCATGAAGCCCGGAAATGCCGGTTCCCTCGTTCGTTAAGGCGATGCGAAGCCGTGGTAATCCAAGTGTTCAAACTTGCCTTTTGGACCGGTCCTCCCGGATCGTAACGCTCGGGCTCGCGATAACGATGGTCTGATTTTTTGGGTTCTCACCAGGACAAAGTAGCCACTGGGCTGCGGGAAAACAACCTAGTTTATTACGATATCATACCAATTAAGGCGCAGTTTTACCCACCATTCTCACGCGATTTTTGCAAAACCTGCACTTTCCCCAACCATCGCCAATTCCTCCCTCAAACCCACGACGATCTCCGGGCTTGCCCGCAGACCCACTGGCGCAGCCCCGGCCGAAACTCCCAACATTCGGCAGATCGGTCGTAATAACCGCCCTGCCGCAGGTGCGCTCGCGAGTGATGCCCGGCTCGTAACCTCGGCCAACAGCGCCTCCAACTGCGCCATATAGCCGGTTGCCTCCCATCCCACTTCCCGCACCAACCAGCCCCGCCCCGGCGGCAAAGTCATCGGCCGCACCCGCACATCATCGCCACGCGCCCGCAGTGCCCGCACGTCTGTCCGCGCCCTGCCCGGCGCCCGCGTCAACGC
>JACMOQ010000033.1 GCA_014377905.1 Acetobacteraceae bacterium
CCCCCGCCGAATCTCGTACTAATGCCACGCCGGACGGCACCGGCATCGGTAACTGCCCTATCGCCACCGTTTCCAGCACCGAGGCCGCCAATTCCATCGCCGCCTGATGATCGGGCCGCAACCGCTCGGTCGCCCGCGCCACCATCGCCGACACCCGATCCCCTGCAATGCGCAGGGCGGAATCGGGGTTGGCCTGCAAGCGTTCAGCAACCAGCAGCCCAGGCGCCAGTATCCCGCGCAGATCGTGGCATAGCGCCCGCGTCATCGCGGCATGGGCCTGCAAGCGCGCCGCCTGCCAGGCCTGAAAGCGCGTCACGGCAGCTTTGCCAGCCATCCCACAATCCGCTTGGTCCACGGTGCCAGAAGCCAGGACAGGTAATATGTGCCCGCCGCACGCTTGGCAGCCTCGGCACGCGTTGGGTACGGCACGATCATCCCCGCCAGCGCACCAAGCTTGATGTTCTGGCTGATCGCCAAAGTCCAAGTGCCGATCATTTCACCAGCATTCGGCGCCAGAATGCCTGCGCCAAGGATCCGGCCGCGGCGCCCCACCACCAGCTTGACCAGCCCCGCGGTGTCCCGCTCGGCCTGGGCGCGGTCATTATCGGCAAGCGGCCAACGCAAAATCTGGATATCGCGCTCACCGCCCGCCCGCGCCTCGGCTTCGGTCATCCCGACCTGGGCGAGTTCTGGCACGGTATAAGTAACCCGCGGCAAGGCGCGGTAATCGAGCTTGGCTGGCAAACGAAAGAGTGCCCGGCGGATCACAATGCCGGCATGGTAGCTGGCGACATGGGTGAAGGCGCGTGGCCCCAGCCCCACCGGATCGGCGATATCGCCTACCGCGAAGACCCTTGGGTTGCTGACGCTGCGCAGGCCCTGATCGGTGACCACTCCACCACGGCCCGTCTGGACTCCGCCGATCTGGCAATCGAGGCCCTCCAGGTTCGGCGTCCGTCCCACCGCGACCAGCAATGTGTCGCCCGCAAACCGGCGGCCGTCTTTCAGCAGCAGAACCGGCCCAGGCTCCACCGCCACCACCGCGACGCCTTCGATGATTTCCACCCCATCGCCACGCAACGCATGTCGCAGGCCGTCAACCAGTTCGGGGTCATCGCGACCGGCGATGGTCTGGGCTTCCACCACCGTCACCCGCACGCCGAGCCCCGCATGGGCCTGAGCCATTTCCAACCCGATCGGTCCACCGCCCAGGATTAGCAAATGCGCGGGCTTGGGGTCAGGGCCGAAAAGGGTCGCGTTGGTCAGGAACGGCACCTCAGCCAGGCCCGGAATCGGCGGAATTGTGGCGCGGCTGCCAGCAGCGATCACGATGCGGCTGGCGGTGATGCGGCGATCCCCCACCATTAAGCTGTCGCGTCCAACGAAGCGGGCCTCGCCCACGATAACCGTCGCCCCCAGCGCCTCGAAACGCGCCGCGCTATCCATCGGCGCTATGGCGGCAATAACACCGCCGACATGTGCCAGGACTGCGTCCCAATCGATCTCGGGCACGGCAAACCGCACCCCGAACCGTCCTGCGCGCATCCCGGCCTGAACGGCATGCGACGCGGCAAGCAGCGCCTTTGACGGCACGCACCCATAGTTGAGGCAGTCGCCCCCCATCCGCGCGCGTTCGATCAACACCACCCGCAAGCCAAGCTGGGCAGCGACAGCGGTGACCGACAGGCCGGCCGCACCTGCGCCGATCACGGCAAGGTCGAACTCAGCCACGATCTTGCTTCCACCAGCGCCAGGCGATCGGCACCAG
>JACMOQ010000332.1 GCA_014377905.1 Acetobacteraceae bacterium
GAAAACTGTTATGCTGATACATCTAACAAACAGCATATTATCTTTATGGTTACTGCATTTGTAACTCGACGCAGCAACAAAACTGAATTTCCCATTTTCGACAAGCCACATGATCAGCACCCATCCTCTTTCTGCAAGGACCTTGATTTTTTACCGGTTTGGTTGCTACAGCGAACATTTCGCATTTGGTCATCTCCAGCACGTCTGCATTTTTGACGCGCCAGCCAGCCATCCGCGGCGACGGCAAAACCTTTGGAAACGGGCGATAAGAAAAATGGAATCGGACTGGCAGTCCTTGCCACTGTGCCCGACACTATCTGTATGGCAAAATCGCGTTTATCGTTCGAGCAGGATGAAGGAGGCCCAGGCCGATGGGTTGGCTGAGCCGGGCAATTTCTGGTCGGCGATCATCGCCAGTTCGGCGCGTTGCAGGGCCCGCGCCTTGGAAAGATGGCGGCTGGCGGCAAGGGTCGCAACGGTGAGCCGCGCTGCAAAATCATCGCGTATCGGCCACATTGAAACAAGCAGCGACCGGCTCCCGGCCTGAAAGAACGATCGCGCCAATCCCGAATAAGTCGGTGCTGCACCATTTCCGGCCCCGGCACTGTCGCAGCCCGACAGGATCACCCAATCAGCATCCAGCCGCAATGCCGAGATTTCCGAAGCCATCAGTATGCCATCATCGAGCGGCGTGGCGGTTGCCGGCGGAGTCAGCAACAACGCGGCTTCGGGCACGGCGCCTTCGCCACCGACGAGTCCGTGCGTCGCAAAGGCAATAACACGATATTGCGACAGATCGGTCGCCTTGACACGGGTTTCGGTAGCGTCGTCGCCAAGCAGAAGCAGCTTTTGCGTCGGTTGTAGCGCCAAACCTATGGCGCGCAATTCCTTCGCGGCCTCGGGCAACGAGGGTAATGCGCGCAGCGCGGCAGGATCGGCAAGGCCACCGCGCAGCAACCGCACCTTACGGGTCCCCGCCATCGCCAACGCTATTGCCGGCATGGGCGCCAGGGTGGGTGCGCCGATGCCGGCAAAACTGAGGCTGTGCACCCCGCCATTGCCAACTGCGTTGGTGGATGGAGTCAGCATGGAGGCGACCTCGATACTGTGCTGGCGGATCAGCCAGGGCGCTCGGGCAAAATCCTTCGCTGCGAGTGTCGCGCCGCGCGGCGGTGCGGTGAGCAACATTCCCAGCGGCAACCGAGACAACGCCCCACCGCCATATAGGCTGAGATCGGCATGACGCGGCAGCGCGGCACGCAGCTGGGCCGGCAGCAGCGCCTGATAAAGTGCGAACGCCGAGGCGGCCGGGAAAGCGGCAGTGTCGTCGTTACCGGCATCGGTTGCGGCACGCAGGCTGTCGACCGCGGCTGCGATGGCAGCGCTGCCCATGGCGCTCCGCTGCCATCGCAGGCCGGCACGCGTGACGACGATCGAGACCAATCCGTCATCAACGGTCAGCGGCAACAGCAAAGCCTGTTCCGTTCCGAGCCCTCTTGCCACTTCGGCAAGGCCGACCGGCGTGGGCCGGCTCAAAGCGCGATATTCGGGAAAGCGCTTGTCAAGATCAGCGCGGGCTCTCGCATTCTTAACATCCAGCGCTGCTATGGCCGCGTCGAGTCGTGACACTTCCGCTGCTGACTTGCCGAGCGCGAACGAGCGTTCGCGGTCGAGCCGGGCACGGCGGACACCGCCGTCCTGCACAGCTCGCGCCAAAGCGGTCACGGCCGGATTCCCGGCAGCCGCCCGCGCCGCCACGGCGCTGTTGGCAATCGCCAATTCGGACAGGTTCGCAAGCTGGACGCCGCGAAAGCCCGCATCAACATCCCCCGCCGCGAGTGCGATGGCGGCTATGCGCGCAAAACTGCGCGCATAGGCCGGGGCTAAGTTAATCAGTTCTCCCCGCGGCGCAGCACTATCGAGCAAGGCAACCTCGATCGCAGCGGCTGCCGGTTTCGCCGCCGCGTAACCTTCGCCAGCGCGCCCAAGCCGCACCAGCACCAGCCCGCGCAGGATTTCGGCATCGGCGCGTTGCGGATGCGCCGCCGGCAGGGTTGCAAAACCGGCGACCGCAGCATCGATCAATGGCAATGCTGCCGCCGCCTGCCCGGCATTAAGCTGGCCAAGGGCGCTGCCAGCCAGTGCGCGTGCCTCGATGATTTCGTCGCCCTTCAAGCGCTTGGTGAGCAGTGCCAGCGCTTCTCTCGTCCGCGCATCAGCAGCTGCATCGTCACCGCGCCCGCGCGCCATGCTTGCAGCATCGAGCAGCATCACCGCCGGGGTACGCGGCGCCACCGTGTCTCCGGCAGAGCGGTAGATCTCGGCCGCCGCCATCAGCACGACTTCGGCTTCGGTGGCATGGTCCTGGCCCGCTAGGCTGATCGACAAAGTCCGCATCGAGCCGGCGGTATCAATATGCCCCTTGCCGCGATATTTGAGATCCAGATCGAGAGCGCGTCTGGCGACGAGCTCGGCTTCCCCAAAACGACCGGCCACGTTTAGAGCAGCAGCGAGATTGGACAGGGTGATGCCCACCCCGCGATGCTGTGGTGGCAGGTATTTTTCCGCCAGCGCCGCTGCGATGCGCGTCTCGGCCAACGCTTCCTCGATCCGTCCGTCGGACGTCAGGGCACTGGCCAGAGCATTATGATTGGCGATCCACGAGGCGCGATTTTCGGTGTTGGGCTGCATGAGTTGCAACCCGGCGTGCATCTGGTCGATGCCATAGCCGAGCCGGCCCTGACGAATAGCGTTATAGGCGATGGCGCAGCGGGTTTCGCCGACATCGCTATGGCTTGGCCCTAGCAAGTTCGTCTGCATGACCAGCACCTGTTCAAGCTCGCGGGCCGCCGTATCGCGATCACCGCCCTCACCGGCGGTATCGGCCTTTTCCATGCGCATCTTGATCGCCATAGCGCCGTCGCCCATGCCGGCCTTGTCGAGCATGGCCAAGCCGTCTTCGAGCGCCCGCAAGGTTTCCCGCTGGTCCTGGCGATGCGACCATGCAACGGCGAGCATCATCTGTAGTTGGACTTTGTCTTCGACCGTCGCGGTCTTGTCGGTCCGGCTCTCGACTATCATCGCGCTGACGGCAGCAAAATCGGCCATGCCATCGGGGTCGGTATCGGCCTGTTCGCGGATCGCTACCCGCTCATGAAGTGTCGGCGCCGGGCTTCCCGAAGACGGTGCCGCATGTGCCGATGCTGTGGCCAATAAAACTGCCAACACCGTGACACGGCCGCGCCAATCGTGCCCAAAGCTTTGTATTGCCACCGCCAACCCTTTATAATTTATTTATGCTGGCGCAATCTGGTGTAGTCTGCAATGTTCCAGTAGGCAGATTTTCGTTTTTTGGATCACGTGCGACGATTGCTACCTAACAGCTCTTGTCACTGGTGAAGCCGTCCACGTGCTGCAATATCGGTTAGAATGCCGTGGCAGAAGGGCGGCCGTGAACATTCTCCTCATCGAAGACGACGCGCTGACCGCTGCCGCCATTACCGCGATATTGGCTGCAGAGGACATAGCTGTTGAATGGGCCACCACTGCGGAGGCTGGTCTTGCACGTACCGGTGACAATGCGCTTGATGTCATCGTCATGGACTGGATGCTTCCGGGGATGAGCGGCCTGGATGCCGTGGCGCGCCTGCGCAGCGCCGGCATTGAAAAGCCGGTGCTGATGCTGTCGGCACTTGGGCGCGCCGAACATCGTGTCGAAGGTCTTGATGGTGGCGTCGATGACTATCTTGCCAAACCGTTCGAACCGGCTGAGCTGGTTGCGAGACTCCGCGCACTTTATCGGCGCACTACTGTCCAGGCCCGCCAACCGGTGCTCATCCATGGCGATATCGAATTGCACGTCCGCGCCCGCACCGCACACCGCGCCGGAAAGCACTTGGGGCTCAGCCCGAAGGAATTCGAGCTGCTCAAATATCTCATGGAGAATGCCGGCGAGATCGTGACGCGCGAAATGCTGCTGCGAAATGTCTGGAAGCTCAATTTCGATCCCCAAACCAACGTCATTGACGTCAATCTCGTCCGTCTGCGTCGCAAGTTGGAGGACGGCTTTGGCTATTGTTGCCTCGAAACCGTTCGTGGTCGTGGCTACCGGTTGACAGCACCCTGATGGCGGCAGGCAATTTGACGCTGAACTCCATCGCGGTGCGCCAAGCGCTGCTTTCGACGCTGGTAACGCTTGTCGCTGTGGTCTTCCTCGCCATCGCCGCCAGCTTCGCAATCGAGCGCACCATGCGCGCCGATATGCAGCAAACGATCGATACAGATATCGTTGGGCTTGCCGATATCATGGTCAATGGTGGCGAGGCGGAACTCCTGCTGCGCATTGCAGATCGAACAGCGCTGGTGCCGGGTGCCACGCCGCTGGCCTATTATGGCTTGACCGATCGGCATGGCATGCGCCTTGGTGGCAATCTGCAGATGCCACCAAACCTCGATGCCAGCCATTCACAAGCTGCCGAAATTCGCCTTGGCGATGACCGGATCCTGCTACGTGCGACTCGATTGCGCGGTGGGCTGACTCTGGTCGTCGGGCGTTCGCTACGCGGTGTCGAAGCATTGCAACGCCGCTTGCAAGTTGACTTTCTCGGAGTCGGGATCATTGCTCTGTTAGCGACGCTGGTGGCGGGTTTTGCGGTGGCAGCGCGGCTGCGCGGCCGTGTCGAACGGCTCAGTCAGACATTTTCACGGTTCGAACGCGGTGATCTTGCCGCACGAAGCGATACAGCCTCTGGTCGCGACGAGTTGGTGCAGCTTGCCGGGCACGTCAACGCACATCTCGACTGGACCGCGCGACTGCTCTCCGCCCAGCGCGAGATCAGCGATAATATCGCCCATGAACTGCGCACGCCGCTGGTCCATCTTGATACCCGCCTGCTCAGTGCCATTGGCCACAACAGTGACGAGACCGTCGCATTGGAATTGCATCTCGCCCGCAGCAACATCCGCTCGATTGTCTCGTTGTTCGACGCGTTGCTCGACTTGGCCGTCGCCGAAGCCGGCGGCATCACTGCCAACATATCGTCGTTCGATCTTAGCGAAACGGCCGCCGATCTTGCCGAGCTTTATGCTGCCAGCGCCGAGGAAGCCGGGCTTGATTTCAAGGCGCGCATCACGCCAGGAGTTACGATGCGCGGCGAAGTCATGGCAATGACCCGACTGGTTGCCAACCTTCTCGACAACGCCTTCAAATATGTCCCGTCGGGTTCAAAGGTTCGGTTGATTGTTGCTGACGGGCCGCGCCTCGTCGTCGAGGACAATGGCACCGGCATTGCTGCGGCCGACGCAGAACAGATTTTCTTGCGTTTCCGGCGCGTTGCGGCGCCAGAAACCGGGCACGGCCTAGGCCTTGCACTCGTTAAGATCATCGCTGCCCGCCATGGCCTTTCGGCGAGGGTCGAAGATGCGCGGCCGGGCGCGCGCTTTATCGTCGAAGCACAGGATGCGGCAACAAGGAAGGGTGTGTCATGACCGTAAAAGCACAAATCTGGATATTGATGCCTGCGGCGTTCTTGTTGCTTGGCGATTCAAGCGGCAGCGATTTTGATCGCGTCGTGGCCGCGCTTAAGGCCGGACAGACGGCAGAAGCGATCGGCGGCAGCAAGCAGACGGTAACACTGCGCATTGCCGCAGCGATGCTCATCGCGGCTGGCGCAAGGCCCGCGGAAGGTTCTGAAAATCTTGCCAGTCGCTGGCAATCAGCTGCGACGCGCGCCGATCTCGCGCACGGCGGTGCAATCGCTGCTTACCGCAATCGCGCGCTTGGTCCCGCTTATCGGACCGTCAATCTCCCCGGTGGCGGCAGGGCCGTCTTTGAACAGGTCTTCCTCGCCGGGCAGCGCGCTCGCGTTTCGGTCGTCCCCGTCAGCAATAGTGATTTTCAGCTGACAATAAACGACGATGACAAACGCCGCGTCTGCAGAAACACTCAAACAGGCAGTAACTGTGAATGGGTGCCATTATGGACAACCCGCTTCAGCGTTAATATCGCCAACCCCGGCGAAAGCTCCGGCACCTACTATTTGATCATTCAATAGCAAGTATTCGTTGGCGGCTCAAGACGGAGGGATGGGTGGTGACTTTGCACAACGAGGAAGGCCCAGTCGCTAATCCAGACGTAATCCGCCAGGATCATCTGGCTGAGTTGCCTGCTGACGCCGATGCATTGATC
>JACMOQ010000333.1 GCA_014377905.1 Acetobacteraceae bacterium
AGTGCCAGGGCTAGGACCACCGCGCGCGCCAGCCCCTTCATCGGGGTTGGAACAATTCGACCGCATTGCCCGCGGGGTCTTCATATAGAATGTGCCGGCCGCCCGGCGCTGGCTGCGCGCCATCCGACATCGGCTTGCCGGCCGAGGATTGCGGACCGGCGAGCCAGAGCTGCAAGCCACCATGTTTGAGGATTGCCATCGCCGGTCCGAATTACTGCTTCAAACTGAAGTCCAGCGCATCGCGATAAAACACCACCGCCGATGCAACATCAACAACCATGCCTCAACCCTCCCCCGGCAAATCAATCCACGACAAATGTCCGCCCTTGCCAGCCCCGGTGTCGACGAACACCGCCCTGCCGCCTAACGCCCCTGTGCGGCTATAGGGGCGGCCATCGGTGCTGCGCCGGTCATGTCCGCAATAGACCAAAAGATCGGCGGGGATGCGGTCAACCCAGCGCAGGCTGCGTTCGGGATAGCCGTCGGCCTGGATCCGCCCGGTCGGCTCGCCATAGAGCGCCCGGCCGAGCGCACCCTCGGCATGGGTAGATGCCATCGTTGCCGATGGCAACTGGAGCATGTCGGTATGAAATCCGCCATGAACAAACATTATCTGCCCCCAACGCAACCAGGCCGGTGCGGTGGCAATGGCGGCCAATGCGGCGACACGCAGATCGGCATCGAGGCCCGCGATAGTGTCCGCAAGCGCTGCGTTGATCCGAACCTGCCGCCCGGCAAGCGCGCGGGCGAGCTTCAAATCGTGGTTTCCCAACAAAAACACGCCGGCCTTACGCGCCGTCAGATCAAGCGCAAGCCGCAATGCACCCGCGCTGTCGGGCCCGTAATCGACCAGATCGCCCAGCTGGACCACAAACAGATCGGTGTCGCAGGCAATCGCGAAGGCCCGCGCGTCGCCATGGACATCGGCGACCACCCGTACCCCGCGTCCCGCTGGAATGACGGGGGGCGGAGTCACGCGGCGGCGAGCAAAATCTGCCCGACATCGGTCCAGCCAGCGCGAAACCCGGTTTCGCAATAGGCCAGATAATATTCCCACAAACGTTTGAAGCGGGCGTCACACGGGCGCTGCTGCAAACGCGTGGAGCGTTGAATGTCGGGCCATGCCGACTGGAACGCCGCGTTCCAGCGGTGCAAAGTCTCGCCATAATCCTGGCCGAACCAGTGGGACGCACGCTCGGTCAGGCCGGCCCGGGCATATTGCAATTGCAGCTGGCGCGGGCTGGGAAGCATGCCACCGGGAAAGATATGGCGTTGGATGAAATCGGCATGGGATTGATAGTCGTCAAACAGGGCGTCGCTGATGGTGATGATCTGCAAGCCCGCTAGGCCCCCAGGGGCGAGCCTGTCACGCAGGGCGTCGAAATAAGCTGGCCAGTACTGCCGGCCCACGGCCTCGAACATTTCGATCGAGGCAATGCGATCGAATGTTCCGGTGGTGTCGCGGTAGTCCTGCAAGCGGAATTCCACCCGATCGGCCAATCCTGCCGCCGCGATCCGGGCTGTGGCATAATCGAGTTGCGATGGCGACAAGGTGACGCCGACCACATGGCAGCCATAGTCGCGTGCGGCGATTTCGGCGAACCCGCCCCAGCCGCAGCCAATTTCCAGCACCCGCATGCCCGGTTGCAGCCCGAGCATGATGCAGAGACGATGCATCTTGCGGGTTTGCGCGGCCTCCAGATCCTCCCCAGGTTGGTCGAACACCGCCGCGGAATAAGCCATCGAGGGATCGAGCCAGGCGGCGTAGAATTCGTTCCCAAGGTCATAATGTTCGACGATGTTGCGCCGGGCGCCCTGGCGGGTGTTGGGGCGCAGCCGGTGGGCGAGCCGTGAAATGAACCTGATCCACGGCCGGCCATTGAGGATCTGGACCCATTGCGCCTCGTTCTCGGCGGCCAAGGTCATCACATCGCGGATCGACGGGCTTTCCCAAAGACCGTCCACGTAGGCTTCTGCGAGGCCGAGACTGCCGCCAAGGATCAGCCGTTTGGCCGCGCGCGGGTCCTTGATCACCACGGTTGCCGCCGGGTGCGGGGTGCGGACAACGCGCTGGGTGCGTCCGTCGGGCAACACCACGGTCAGGGTGCCGACCCTGATCATCTCGGCCATGCGCAGGGCCACGCGCAGCCAGCGATTGCGCGGCGGATTGGCCAGAATGATGTCTGCAATTACGTCGGCGCCGCTCATGGATGGTCCCTCGATGGGTCGGTCATTGCCGGGTCAGGGCGGGAATGGAAACGCGCGCCGCGCAGCCAGAGGCGCAGTGCCTGCCAGTGAATGGCGGCGACAACCTTGAGCGTCACCGCCGGCAGCAGCACCAGTAACCGGGCAAGGGCGCGGTTGGAAAACCCTACCGGTGCCAGATCCATTGTCGCAGTCAGGCGCGGGACATCGGCGGTCGCGTAGCGGATTGCCAGCCGGAACGGCGTGCCGCCGGGGGCGAAGTCGGGTGGGGTGAAGGTGAACTGGTAGCCGCCCGCCAGATCGAAGAATGGCGAAACATGCAGGCGCTTGGCGGTCGCCTGACGGATCCGGGCATCATCATCATCAGACACTGGCAGCACATAGGCGATCTGATCACCAAAGGTATTCTTCACCTGATGCACCACCGCCCCAAGCCTACCATCGGCTGTATAGCAGAAGAAGAACGATATGGGGTTGAAGGTAAAACCAAACACCCGTGGCATCGCCATCAAACGAATACGCGCGCCGCAGGGCCCGAGCCCGGCGCGGTGCAATTCGCGTTCAACCCAGGGCCGCAGTGCACTACCATCCCGTGCGCCGTGGTCGCGGTCATAAAGCGCCACCAGGCGGCGGCGGTTGTGTCCGAACAACCAGGAGCGGATGTCGCCGATCCGATCAATGTCCAGCGACAGCATCCATAATCGATAGGAAAACCCATACTGGAACGGCGTGTGGCGGGTGTGGGCAACAACGCCGTGATGCAAGGTCGCAGGGTGCGGGGTCATCGTGCCCGCCCGCGCTTCTGCGCCCAGATCGGCGCGCCACCCAAAGCATCGGCGACGCGAACGGCGGATGCGATGCCGTCTTCGTGAAATCCCCACCCGGTCCAGGCACCGGCAAACCAGACGCGGTCCCGTCCCTGGATGGTATCGAGCTGTGTCTGCGCGGTAAGTGCGGCGGTATCAAATTGCGGATGGCGATAGGTGATCTGGCGCAGGATGCGATCCGGGGCCGGCATCGTCGCCGGGTTCAAGGTCACCAGCACCGGGATTTTGCCGGGCAGGTTCTGCAACTGGTTCATCCAGTAGGTCAGGCAGACCGGGCCATCCGGGGTGGTGTCGCTGTAGTTCCACGCCGACCAGGCGCGGCGGCGCTTGGGCATCACCGCGGCATCGGTATGGAGCACTGCGAGATTGTCCTGAAAGCGAAACGCGCCGAGCACCGCGGTTTCGCCAGCGTGCGGCACGGCCAGCAAAGCCAGCGCCTGATCGGCATGGCAGGCAAAAACCACCTGATCGAAGGTTTCGGCGCCATCTGCACTGCTCACCACAACACTGGCAGCGGCGCGTTCGACACGCGTTACTGGGCGTGCGAGCCGAACATCGGGCAGATCGCGCATCAGGCGCGCCACGTAATTGGCCGATCCGCCGGTCACTGTGCGCCAGGCCGGGCGGTCGCTGAGGTTGAGCAGTCCATGATTGACGAAAAACCGCACGAAGGACCGCGCCGGAAAATCCCGCATCCCCGATAGCGACCCAGACCAAATTGCCGCCCCCATTGGCAGCAAATGGTCCTCCGCGAAGGCAACACCGTAGCGATGTTGATCGAGGTAGGTGCCAAGGGTTTCAGCGCCCTCGGTTTGCAGCAACAACGGCGCGTCCCGATAAAAGCGCAGCAGATCGCGGATCATCGACCAGAACCGCGGGCGGAAGGCATTGCTCGGCTGTGCAAAGAGTTGCGCCAGATTGCCGCCGCCATATTCGAGCCGGCCGCCACCGAGCGAAACGCCGAACGACATGTCAGACGCCTGGGTCGCCACGCCAAGCTCGGCGAACAGCGCGGTGAGGTTGGGATAGTTGCGGGTGTTGTAGACGATGAACCCGGTATCGACGTTGATGGTTTCACCACCCACCATCACGGTCTGGGTATCAGCATGCCCGCCTGGCCGAGGCTCCGCCTCGAACAGCGCCACATCATGCTTGCCGCGCAACATC
>JACMOQ010000334.1 GCA_014377905.1 Acetobacteraceae bacterium
ATAGAAATCGCCGCGGCTGAGCTGGACAATAACGCCGACTGGAATGGTTCGCTCACTACTCGCGGTGACCAGGGTCAGTGCGTAGATGAATTCATTCCATGACAAAGTGAAGGCGAAAATCCCGGCGGATAATATGCCAGGGCGGGCGAGCGGCAGCACGATGTGCCACATCGCGCCCAGCCTGGTCAGCCCATCGATGCGGCCACTTTCCTCCAATTCGGTTGGGATGGTGCGAAAATAGCTCGCCATCAGCCAGGTGACGAACGGCACCAGGAATGTGGGATAAACCACCACCAGCGCCCAGATGCTGTCATCAAGGCCGATATTGGCCATCACCTGGATCATCGGGATGAACAGCAGACTGGTCGGTACTAGATAGGTGACGAAAATCGCGGTGCCGATCAGTTCGACGCCCGGAAAACGCAGCCGGGCCAGCGCGTAGCCGGCCGGGACCCCGAGCACCAGCGAACTGATGGTCCCCGACGCCGCCACTGCCATGGTGTTCAAGGTCCAGGTAACGAAATTGGTTTTGGCGAACAGATAAACGAAATGGTCGAGGCTGGGGTGCAGCACGTAAAGGGGGCTATGGGCACCGTCATAAATGTCGCCATCGGTTTTCAGCGCGGTGACCGCCATCCAGTAGAATGGGCCGACCAAAAAAAACAGCGCCAAACCCAGCGGAAGATAAAGGAAGAACGCGCGTTCTAGCGTCCTGCGCCGGTTGGTGATGGCAATCATACCACGTTCTCCTTTGCGCGGCTCACGCCACGACATCCTTTTACGCGGCTCACGCCACGACATCCTTTTGCGCGGCTCACGCCACGACACTCCGGCGCACCCGGCGCAATTGCCAGATGATCAACGGCAACAGGATCGGCAACATGGTGAGCGATATTGCCGCCCCTTCGCCGGTGTTGCCCGCCGATAGCGCGGTGCCATAACTCAAGGTCGCCAGCACATGGGTGGCGTTCATCGGCCCGCCTTTGGTCAGGCCGTAAACGATGCCGAAATCAGAAAACGTCCAGATCGTGGACAGCACCAGCGTGGTCAGCAGCACCGGCATCACCAGCGGCAGGGTGACGTAGCGGAAACGATGCAGCTTGCCAGCGCCGTCGATGGCGGCGGCGTCGTAAAGTTCAAGCGGGATCGCCTGCAAGCCGGCCAGCACCGAAATCGCCAGGAACGGGGTGCCGCGCCAGGTGTTGACGATGATGACCGAGAACATTGCCAGATCAGGATCGGTCAGCCATGGCAAGCCGGTCTTCGAAATCCCGGTCTGTGCCAGGACATAGTTGATCACGCTGAAATTCGGGGTGAACATCCACAGCCACGCCATGGTGCCAAGCACCGTCGGCACGATCCACGGCAGCAGGATTGCCGCCCGCACCAGCCGGCGGAACGGAAACGCCTCATTCAGCAGCAGCGCCAAACCCAGACCGAAACATAATTTCAGCGTCACCGACCCGACCGTGAAAACCAACGTATTGCGCAAGCTCTGACGATAAATCTGGTCATCCCACAAATTGACGAAGTTGCCGAAGCCGATGAACCGACCAGACTCCGCGAGGGTCTGGTCGGTCAACGCGCTATAGACCGCGACGCTGAGCGGGTAGGCCACCAGGCCTGCCAGTAGCAACACCACGGGCGCCACCAGCAGCAGGCCGAGCGTGCGCTCGTTATCGACAATCCGGCTGAGCACAAATTTATCCCGCGCGCTTTTTGACGATCTGTTCGTATTCGCGCGCCGCCCATTTCACCGCCTCGGCGGGCTTTAGTTGGCCGGTGCAGGCCTTGGCGAACATATCGACCAGGATATATTTACTCACTGCTTCGGCGGCTGCCGGCGATGGCGGGCCGGCGAAGCCTTCCAGCCGGTTGAGCTTGTTGAGGTCCTTGAAGATTTTCAACTTGGGATCCTCCGGCCAGACATCGAGGCTGTCCATGCCTTCGAAGGTCGGAATGAAATAGGATTGGCCGGTTTTGGTCCATTTCACCAGGAAGGATTTGTCGAACCAGGCGCGCAGGAACGCCATCTGGCCGGGCCTGTTCTGGCTCGACGCGAAGGGTAGCCAGGTGTTGATGTTGTAGCTGGCAAAGCGCCCGGCCGGACCGCGTGGCCACAAGCCGTGGTTCATGTTCTCGGCGATGTTTTTCATTGCCGGGTTGGTGCCCGATGCCGCGCGGGCGGCGAGATAGATGGTGTTGACGTTGACGGTCGCGGAGCATTTCCCGCCCAGGAAGGCTTGGTTGTTGTCAGGGTCAAGCCAGGCGGTGGTGCCGGGAATAAAGTATTTATAGACCTCGGCATACCATTCCACTGCGGCGAGAGTTTGCGGCGAATCGAGCGCCACCGTTTTGCCGTCGGCTTCAAATTCCTTGCCGCCGAACGCCCACAGCACCGGGTAGTTGGTCGACCGCCCGTCACCGGAAGCGTGGCCCAGGGTCATGCCGATCGGGGTGTTTTTGGCGTGCAGCAGCTTGGCCGCTTTCAGCAGATCATCGAACGTATCCGGAAATGCATTGATCCCTGCTGCGGCGAACTGGTCCACCCGGTAGTTCCACGCCGCCGGCGCCTGGCCCAGGCAGAGGCTTTCCCAGCGACCGCCGACCATGCAGGCGTCCTTGGCGACCTGCATCCAGCCGCCATAATTCTTGCCGATTTCCTCGGCGAGATCGGTAACATCGGCGAGCTTGGGCGCATAAAGCAGCGTATCAAACTCCACCCCGATCGACAGATCAGCGCCACGGCCGCTGCCGACTACGGCCGCGGTCTTGGTGCCAAGCTCGTCACCCGCAAGCCGTTCAACGCGGATTTCCATGCCGGTGTCGCGGGCGACATCCACCGCGAGTTGATCGAGCATGCTGTTGGTTTCGGGCACGTAGAATTGCCCGACCAGCACGGTGAGTTTGGTGCCCTTGAGCGAGTTTTGCGCGATGGCGGGGCTGGCCAGCAACGGCGCGGCGGCGGCGCTGGCGATTAGACGGCGGCGGGTGAGTGCGGAATTCTTGGTTTCCATTGGCGTTACGTCTCCCTATATTTTGTTGGATGTTTAAAAGTCGCGGGCAAACCCCACCACCCAGCCACCATCGACGGCCAATATCTGGCCGGTGATGTAGGCGCTGTCGGGGTCGGCGAGAAACAACGCGGCGTGGGCGATTTCCGCGGTTTCGGCAGGCCGCCCCATGGGGATATGCGACATCAGCCGGCCGTGCAGTTCCTGTTCTTCACTGGTCGCGTCATTGATCCAACTGCGCCAGCCATCGGTGGCGGTCGAGCCGGGGGCAATCGCGTTGACCGTAATGCCGTGCTGGGCAAGCTCGATCGCCATGGATTTGGTAAGGTTCACCACCCCGGCCTTGGCGGCGACGTAGGCCGATTGCAGCCGCATCGGAACCAGACCGAGCACGGAGGCGATATTGATGATCCGACCATAGCCCTGGGCGATCATCGGGGTGGCGATTGCCCGGCTGACCAGGAAAACCCCGCCGAGATCAATTTTTAGCAACTGGTCCCATTGGGCGGTGGTGACCTTGTCGATTGTCAGCCTTTCCCCCGGCTTGGTGCCGATGCCGGCATTGTTGACCGCGATATCGAGCTTGCCGTAGCGAGCCAGGATGGCGGCAATCGCGTCCGCGATGGCGTGTTCGTCGGTTACATCGAGCGCGAGCGCCATGTGGCGCTTGTCGGTCAGCGCATCATCGGGGGCAATGACATCTGAATAGACCACCGATGCCCCTTCGGCGGCGAGGCGATCAGCGATAGCGCGGCCAATACCCCTGCCGGAGCCTGTGACGAGAGCGACCCGTCCGGTCATGTCTACCCGCATGCCGACCTCCCTGTGCTATCCGCCGCGCATTTTTATCGGCCGATTTCTTATATTATTATAATGATCACACTGGACTGTCCACTGCTAAACACGTTCCGGCTTAGAGCATCATCCGATCGGCTTGTCTTTTCGATCGGATAAAGATGATCGTGAAAACGAGCGTGGCTGCCGATTTAATCTGAACGGATCACGCCCTACTGTCCTGAATCAAAAGTTCGCTGTCGTGCGCGAACCTCCGTTCCAGGACACTAGCTGTTTATTTTCAATGTCCTCTGCCTGAGTTTCTGCTTGCTGTCCCTCACTATTAGCATAATCATCCGCGTACTCATGCGGAGGACCTCATGCACGACCTCATCCTCACCAATGGCCGGGTCATCGATCCTGCGCGGAACCTTGATAGCATCCTCGACATTGCCTTCACCGATGGCCGGATCGCCGGGATCGGCGCGGAGCTCGGCCCGGCCCGCGAAACCCACGACGTTACCGGCAAGATCGTGGCGCCGGGCCTGATCGACCTGCACACCCATGTCTATTGGGGCGGCACATCACTGGGCGTTGATCCGGATGCCTATGCCAAACCATCCGGTATCACCACGCTGATCGATGCGGGATCGGCGGGCCCAGGCAATATCGCCGGATTTCGCAAGCATGTGATCGAACCCGCTGAGGTACGTATCCTGCCGTTCCTCAACATCAGTTTCGCCGGGATTTTCGGCTGGGCGCCGGGGGTGAATGTCGGCGAATGCACCGATCTGCGCCTGCTCAATTCCCGCATCGCCCTCGCCGTCGCCAAGGCGCAATCCGATCTGGTGGTCGGCATCAAGGTCCGTGTTGGCAAGGGCACCTCAACCGACCTTGGCATGGCGGCAATGGCGATCGCGCGGGAGGTCGCCGAGCATGCCGGGCTGCCGGTGATGGCCCATCTTGACGATCCCCCGCCGTCACGCGGCGAGGTTCTGGGTCTGCTGCGCGGCGGTGACATCCTGACCCATTGCTTCCGCCCGTTCCCCAATGCCCCAGCGACAGCTTCTGGCGATATCGAGGCCGACGTACTGGCGGCGCGTGCCCGCGGGGTGATCTTCGATATTGGACACGGCGCAGGCTCGTTCGGGTTTGCGTCGGCAATGGCGATGGTCGGCAAGGGGTTCCTGCCGGATGTGATTTCATCGGATGTGCACGCCCAATCGATCGACGGGCCAGCCTTTGATCTGTTGGTCACGATGTCGAAGTTTCTCCATCTCGGCGTCGGGGTTTCGGATATCCTGCGCGCTGTCACTATCAATGCCGCCAAGGCGGTGCGCCTGGATGATCGCGGAACATTCCGTCCGGGTACCCTGGGCGATGCGACCGTGCTTGCGATCGCCGAGGGCGAATTTCCGTTGACCGATGCGGTCGGGCAGACGGTGATTGGCCGACAGAAATTTGTCTGTCACGGCGCGGTGCTGGATGGGCGCTGGTGGCACTGAACCGCGTCAGGGTTTTCTTGACCCATTCGCCCGACATGTTCGCCAATTTCTATGGTGACCGGGCGCTGACGGCGCTGCGTGAGCACGCTGATGTCCGGGTTAACAAGACCGGCGCGGTGCTTGCCGATCCGGCGGCCTTGGTGCGGGCAGCTGGCGACGCGCACATTCTGGTCGCCGATCGCAGCACGCCAATCGGCGCGGCGGTTTTTGCGGCAATGCCAGGGTTGGTGGCGGCGTGTCGGGTGGCAGTTGATATCAGCACCATCGATGTCGCCGCCGCGAGCCACGCCGGCGTGCTGGTCACCCGCGCCACGCCTGGCTTTGTGACCGCAGTGTGCGAACTGGCGCTGGGATTGCTGGTCGATTTGGCGCGCGGGGTGTCATCGGCGGTGATGGCTTATCGCCGCGGGGCCACCCCGGCTTTGCTGCGCGGTCGGCAATTGGCGGGGGCAACGCTGGGTATAGTCGGCTATGGCGCGATCGGGCGGCGGCTGGCTGAACTCGGCGCGATGCTGGGCATGAAAGTGATTATATCAGACCCCTATCAAACCATTGACCGCGAAGGCGTGCGTCAGGTGGCGTTCGAGGCGCTGCTGGGCGAGGCCGATTATGTGGTTTGCCTGGCGTTATCAACCGCCGACACTGCTGGCCTGTTCAATGCGGCAGCGTTTGGCGCGATGCGGCAAGGGGCATGTTTCATCAATTTATCTCGCGGTGAATTGGTCGATGAGCACGCCTTGGCAGCGGCATTGGATCGCGGGCAGCTTGGTGGTGCGGCGATAGATGTCGGCCGCGCGCCCGACCAGCGCCCCAGCCCGTTTCTCGCCGCCCGTCCCGATGTGATCGCCACCCCTCATATCGGTGGTCTGACGTTGGAGGCTGCCGAGCATCAAGCGTTTGACACAGTGCGCCAAGTCGCCGCGCTCGCCGCTGGCCGTCTTCCCGATGGCGTGGTGAATGCCGAGGCGGCAACACGATGGCGGAGCGGCCTGCTGAACGGGTGACGCTTCACCCAAAAAACCCGTGCAGATACCACCGAAGATTGCCGGTCGTCGCATCCTCCCCATCCCCACTGCGAAACAGCCAGAACCGTGCCCCGCCGCCATCTTCGACCACGAAATAATCCCGCACCGCTGAGGTTTCTGCCGCATAGCACCACCATTCGCCGAACACCCGTTCCGGCCCATCGGCGCGGCTTATGCGGCGGGCCTTGCCGCGCCAGGTGAACTGCACCGGCGGCTGGTCGGGCAGCAGGGCGATGGTATCGACCGGTTCGGGGCGGGCGAGCAGCCGGGTGGGGCGCGGATAGCCCGGCCAGGTGGCGCCGGTCGCGGGGGCGAGGGCGGGGATGCGGCGGACGCTGCGCTCGGGGATGTCGCTTTCCACCGGGGTGGCGCGATAAAGCCGATCGTGGCCGAGCCGGTTGGTCAGTGTGTCGATCAGGGCGGAGACATCGTGGCCGCGATGCCCCTGATTGGGTTGCAAGCTGTTGGCCTGGCGCCAGGCGAGCGGCTCGGCCAGCGGGGCGGCGAGTGTCATCGCTTCCACCCCGAAGCCGGGATCGAGTTGGGGCAGCCTGTCGAGCAGCAATTTCGCCAGCCGGCCAGCATCGCGGATCGGGCGGGCAGTGCCGATTCGGATGGCGACCAGGCTGGCATCGACGCGGTGGAACACCAGATCGAGCCGGCGGGCGCCGAGGCCGGCAGGCTCCAGCGCCACACAGATCGCCTCGGTCAGCGCGTGCGTGGCGTGGGCGAGGGCGTCTGGCGTGCCGATCGGCTCGGCGAAATCATGGCGGATGCGGATAATCTCGGCTGGCGCGATCGGCTGCATTGGTTCGGGGCTGCGACCCAAAAGCTGATCGAGGCGTTGGCCCGGGCTGGGGCCGAAGCGGCGGGCGAGGGGCGCGCGCGGGGTGGCATCGAGATCGGCGACGGTATTAAAGCCAACACGGCGCAGCTTGATGATCAGATCGGCATCAAGCCGCAAGGCGGTAATCGGCAGGTCCGGAATGGTCCGGGCGCTGAAGCGCGCGCACGCGTGGGCGGCACCGATGGTGTCGGCAATTGCGGTCCGGCCGGTGATGCCGGCGTGGCGCAGACGGGTGCACAGATCGGTGCAAAGCCCATCTTCGCCGCCCAACCGATGCGCGGCGCCGGTAATGTCGATCAACAGCCCGTCAGGCGGATCGCGCCCGACCAGCGGGCTGTAGCGCCGCAGCACCCACAGCGCCAAGCGGTCCAACGCGGCTTCATCGGCGGCCGGATCGGCGGGCGCGATCACCAATCCGGGCGCGCGTGCCTGCGCCTGGGCCAGCGCCAGACCGGGGGTAATGCCGAGGGTAAGGGCGGCGTTGTCGGCCGCGCTGACAACCCGGCGCCTGCCATCAACGCCGGCGCAAACCAGGGGGGCATCAAGCGGCGCGGCTTGATGCCGACGCCACCGATCGGTCGGCCAGGTCGGTAGATAAAGCGAGACAACCCTCGGCATCACACGCCTCCATGTCCCAAACGGCGGTGGCACCACCGCGGCTGCGCACCAGTTCAACCCGCCAGCGTGCCCGGCCGATCCCCGGAACCGGCAAAGGGGCGGAGGGCACGGAAGCGATCCGCCAACTGGTGACGGCCGCACTGGGCTGGGCGAATTCCGCCGCATCCGCCGCCAAGCGCCAACGTCGCAGGATGAAGGCGGGCACCCCCGATGCCTCGGCGGCGAGTTGCAAACGACGCGACGCTGTCATCGGCAGGCGTGCAACTTCGCCCACCACTGCCGCCAATCCGGGCTGTCGCAGCCCTTCTTCCAGGCACAGCAACACGCCTGGATCGTCGTCCGGTTCGGCGTAGATGACGCGGTCGGGATGCAGGCCGACGCCGGCAAGGGCTGGGGCGAACAGGTCCCGGCTGCGTAAACACCACAACACCGTGCCATCGAGCCGTGCCAGAATTCCACCGATGAACAGCGGGGCGGCGGCAGATTGCGGCGCATCGGTGACCTGATGCACCGCGCCCAGCGCAAGCCCCCCTTGCGGCAAATGCCGGTCGAGCGCGGGCACGCCGAACGGCAACACGGCATGGGTTGGGCGGCCGGCGTGTTGGATGCGGGCAATCCGGGCGCGCAATTCGTCGAGAATGCTGGGATGAAGCGCGGGGTGCATGGGGTCCGGGAGGTTGTGTTCTGTATTTGTTCTTGTTTGGAGGGCGGAGTCAAGACGACTCGACGCTCAATGCCTCGGAATGATGCCGACGCGGTCCAGCGTCACACTTTGAAAAATGACATTGCAACAGCGTGCCGCTAAAATGAACTATGAAGAACGTAACCTGAGCCTCAATGGAAACCGCCCTGACAACCTTGAAAATTGCGCCTCAGGAATCTGCACCTTCAGATATCGCGGCACCTATGGAGTTCGCCACGCGGGACCGCCTGCTATTCCTTCATGTGCCCAAGACGGCGGGAATGAGCATGCGCACCTATCTGATGAACCAGTATCCGCCGGAGGAGTGGTTTCCCCCCACCAATTGGGCGGGGGCGATGAAGTTTCCCCGCCCATTGCGAGAGTTCCGCCTGTATTCTGGTCATTATCGCGCGAATTTCCTCGGCAAAGTGCCGGCTGGAACCCGCAGCCTGGTCGTGTTGCGCGACCCGGTGCCTCGGCTGCTATCCGCGCTCCGCCACCTTCGGCGCGACCCGGATTTCCATCCCGACTACGTCCTCGCCCACGGCAAAACCTTAAGCGAGATCGTCCGCACCCCCGAGATTATGGCCAACCAGTACAATATCCAGACCGGTTGGCTGGCCGCGACCATTGATACCGACATCGTCGATGATTTTTTGCGTGATTATCCCGACGCCGATGCGGCCGATGTGGAGGACCCGTCAACCGACGAGGCACTGTTCCAGCGCGCCTGCCAGGCCCTTGAGCGGGTCGATTTCATCGGTTTCACCGAGGATTTGCGCCCGCTATTGGCGCAGTTGAGCGACGAGATGGATTTTCATCCTGTAGTCTCGTTCCCTTATCTTAATGAGGGGCGCAATGATGTTGACGCGGTCGACCGCCTTGCCAAGGCTGATTTCGTGCGTATCCGCCGCGCCACCGCGTTGGATCAAAAACTGTATGATTTCGCCAAGAACCTAGTCGAACAACGCCGCGTGCTGGCCACCATAAAGCGTTTGCACGGTAATGGCCGATATAAGCTGCCGCAGGATAATTTTGAGATTTCGCTGCATGCCCCCATCCCGGGCTCAGGGTGGTATGAGGCGGAAACCGAAGGCGATGGCTATTACCGCTGGACCGGCCCCGGGCAGCACTTTACCCTCGATTTGCCCCTGGAGCCGCACGCCTATGAAGTCTTGCTGGAGTTTGATCGCCCGCGCGCGATTGCTGAGGCAAATTTCACTGTCACCGCGAATGGGGTGTCCCTGACGGTTGAGCAGACCCAGGTTGCCGATTTTTCCTTCGAGGCGCGCTTCATTATTCCGCAAAACCTGATCGCGGACGGTGGTGGACTGATGCGCCTGGTGCTCGACGCCGGTCCCACCGCACGACCGACCGACCAAGGCGGTACCGATGACCGCGTGCTCGGGGTGGTGGTGTTTCGCATCGGCTTCATGCGTGTTGAAGTGGCCCCGAAGCTGGCCGCCATAGCGGCGTTGGAGCTGCGCGAACAGGAATGCTCACCCACCGACCAGGAGGCCGAGGCGCCGGCAGAGGTGGTGATCATCGGTGACGGGGTGGTGCAGGGTCCGGTTGAGGGTCTGTTTCACGATAGCTGGGTCGGCCCCCACCTGCGCCTGACCATCCTGCCCCATCGCCCGGTGCGGCGCGTGGTGGTGCGTGGCTGGTTTCATGATGACAACCCACGCATCGGCGCGCTACGCATGCGGATCGGTGGGCGGGAGAGCGTGCGTGTGATCTCCCCCGGTATCTTCGCGTTGGCGGTTGAACTGCCGGATATGACGCAGGAGCCTGTGACATTGGACCTGGAGGCGAGCCACTGGAATATGTGGGAGGGGCCGGAGGGGCGGAAGCTGGTGTTTATTCTAAAGCGGATTGTGCTGGAGTAGGGGGGTAACTCTGAAAGCCCGAACCACCCCTTGTTCCAGCACGTTGCCGCGCGGCGAATGACGGTTCGTGAGGATATTTATTTCGATAACGTAACAAATATGTCGTGGCAAAACCCAGCCTGTCAAGTGCCCGAAAAAATCCGGCCCGGCACCAGACCTTCTCCCTCGCCCTCCGGGAGAGGGCCGGGGTGAGGGGAACGCCGCGAAGGCCGGGCAGCCACTACCAATACCGCCTGCGCCGCCGCCACCGGGACAATTTTCGCCATCACATCCGCAGCGACAATTTTTGGCGTCAACGTCGCTGACACACCCAGCATCCGGCAGATCGGCCGCAATATCCGGCCGGCGCGCGGTGCTGTCACCAGTGCCGCCTGCGTTTCAA
>JACMOQ010000335.1 GCA_014377905.1 Acetobacteraceae bacterium
CGGTGATGATGATCTGGGCGCCGATGCACAGCAGCAGAAACGCCGAAAGCCGCGCGATGGTGCGGCGTGCCGGTGCGCCGATCAGGCCGCCAATCCGGTCGGCGGACCGGTAACATAGCCAGACAATCGCCGCGATCGCGATTGCTGCCGCCGACATGCCAAGAAAGAACGACAGCAGTCCCACCTCCGGCCGCCCGGCGCCGAGTGCCACCGCGACCGCGATGGTGCCGGGCCCGGTGGTGAACGGCAGGGTCAACGGGAAGAACGCGATATCCTCCACCCGGCCCTGCGAACTTTCCGCCTGCTCCTGCTTGCGGGCTTCCTGGCGTTCCGGCGCCGACAGCAAATCCCAGGCGCGCAATGCCACCACCGACCCACCGGCGATGCGCAGCGCCGCGAGCGAAATCCCGAAGAAATTCAATACATAGGCGCCACCCCATAGCGCGCCGAGCATCACCACCAGCGAATAGAGCCCAACCCGATTAGCCAGCCGCATCCGGTCCGCGGCGGAATATCCGGCGGCCACATCATTGAAAATGAATGCCGCGCCTGGCGGATTGACGATCGAAAACAGCGCGGGAAACGCGAGCAGAAACGCGGCGACCGCCGGCTGCATCAGTGAACCCGATGGTCCTGATGCGGGCTGTCGAGGCTGAACGTCGGGATGGTCAGGTCCAGTTTCTCCCCCGTCGGCACCACCACAGCGTGATACATCCCACCCATAAAGCCGGAAGGCGTGTTCAGCGGGGTGCCTGAGGTATACTCGAACATCTTACCCGGATCGATCACCGGGGTTTCCCCAACCACGCCATCGCCATGCACCGATTGGGTGCGGCCTTGCGCATCGGTGATGTGCCAAGTGCGTTTCAGCACCTGAACCGCGTCATCACCCTGGTTTTCGATGCGGATGCGATAGGCCCAGAAGAACTCCCCCTCATCCGGGTTTGACTTGTCAGCCAGGAAGAAGGACCGCACGCTGACCTTCACACCCTGAGTTGTTGCCGTGTAATCGTTGCCCATCGCCGTCTAACCCCGCATGATTTCCAGCCCTTGTAGCAGATCATCGGTAATGTCGGCGACATCTTCCAGCCCGACCGACAATCGAATCACACCATCGGTGATGCCGAGCTTGGCGCGTTCATCCGCGCCGATGCGCATATGGGTGGTGGTGGCGGGGTGGGTGGCAAGCGATTTGCTGTCGCCGAGATTGTTGGACACCTTGATCAGTCCAAACCCGTTCATCAGCTTAAAGGCCGCGTCCTTGCCGCCAGCAACCTCGAACGTCACCAGGGTACCGCCGCCGGTCATTTGCTGCATGGCGAGTTTCTGCTGCGGATGGTCGGCCCGGGTCGGATACCAAACCCGGGAAATGCCATTTTGCCCGGCAAGGAAATTCGCCACGTGCTCCGCCGACCGGCAGCCCGCATCAACGCGCAGCGCCAGGGTTTCGAGCCCCTTCAGCATCACCCAGGCGTTAAACGCCGACATTGATGGACCGGTGTTGCGAATAAAGGGCTGCAACACGTCATCGACCCATTTCTGGGTGCCCAGCACCGCGCCACCCAGCATCCGGCCTTGGCCGTCGATATGCTTGGTGCAGGAATAAACCACCACATCGGCGCCAAGTTGCAGCGGCTTTTGCAGCAAGGGCGTGGCGAAAACATTGTCCACCACCACGATCGCACCGGCGGCATGTGCCAAATCGGCGACCGCCTGCAAGTCGACGATTTCGAGCATTGGGTTAGATGGCGATTCGAGCAGCACCAGCGCCGCTTGCGTCGCCAATGCGGTGCGCCATTGCGCCAGATCGCCGCCATCAACGAACTCGGTCTTAATGCCGTAGCGCGGCAGCAATGTCGAAACGATCCAGTGGCACGACCCGAACAACGCCCGTGACGCCACCACCCGATCGCCGGTTTTCAGATGCGACAGCAACGCCGCATGCACCGCCGCCATCCCAGTCGCGGTTGCCCGACAGGCTTCTGCGCCTTCAAGCATCGCCAGGCGATTTTCGAACATCGCAACGGTCGGGTTGCCGAAGCGGGAATACTGGTAATGGGTGACCTCGTTCTTGAAGGTCGCCTCGGCCTGCTCGGCACTGTCATAAACAAAGCCGGAGGTGAGGTAGAGCGCTTCGGCGGTTTCGCCATGCGGCGACCGATCGAGCCCGCCCTGCACCAGTATCGTCGCGGGGCGGTAGACTTTGGCAGATTTGGTCATGGTTCTTGGCCCTGTACTAAGATGGGCCGACCCTCAGATGCAGCGGACATGGCTGCCCGCTGGCCTCTTTAGCGCGCTTATTTCACCTCGCCGCAATCCGGCCGGACAAATCACGAGGACCGGCAAACCGGTGGTATAAGTCCTAGCGGCGGGGGAAAGCTGCGTCAATACAAGCAAATTCGCCTATTGTTGCCGCAGCGCACCGGTCGCGGTGTTGGTCTATCCAGATTTTTATTCCCAAGCTGAATATTTCGGCCCTACAGTCGGCAAAGCCAAGTGCCCGCGCCTGGGCCAGGGAGAAATCAGCATGAAGCCGACACCAACCATGTGGCGTGTTCTGGGCATCGCGGCAATTGCGGTCGCCGCTTCTGGGCCGGCCACCGCGCAGACCGCCAACCCGCAGGCGAAAAAAGGCGGCAGTATCGTGTTCGCCAACATCGCTGGCCCCGGCCACTTCGACCCGGCGATGTTTTGCACCACGGTTGAACTTGAACCGGCGATGCACATGCTGGAAAGCCTGATGATGATGGATAATTCCTATCAGGCCAAGCCGATGCTGGCGAGCAAGGTCGATGTCGCGCCGGATGGCCGGCGGTTCACTTTTACCTTACGCCGTGGGGTGAAGTTCCATAATGGTAAGGAAATGACATCGGCCGACGTGGTGGCCACCATGCAGCGTTATGCCAAGATCAGCCCGAATGCCGCGGCGTTGGCCGACGTCAGCAGTTTTGATGCGCCCGATCCCTATACCGTAATCATCAACCTCAAGAACCCGTCAGCGGTGTTTCTCGATGTTATGAAAACGCCGTGCTACCCGATGTCGATCATCCCGTCCGAAGAAGCCGCCAAAGGCCCGCGGGAAATTGAAACCATCGGCACCGGGCCATTCCGCATGGGGGAATGGGTCAAGGACAGCCATCTGGTGCTGCGGCGCTTTGATGGCTATTCGGCCGATGAAAGCGCCCCTGGTCCGGATGGTTTTGCCGGGCGCAAAACCGTGCATATCGACAGCGTGCGCTATAATTTTATCCCCGAGGTCAGCACTCGGGTCGCGGCCTTGCAATCCGGCGCAGCCGATATCGCGCCGATTACCCCCGACCTGATGCCGCGCATCGCCAACCGGTCGGATATCGTGGTCGAAAAAGTCTTCCCCGGCTGCATGAACGCACTGGTGATGATGTCGCAAAACGCGCCGACCAATAATGTCCTGATCCGCCAGGCGGTGCAGGCCGCAGTCGATGTTGAGGAACTCGCCGAGGCCTCCGGACAGGTCTACAAAATGAACGCCTCGATGCTCTATACGGACAGCCCTTACTATACCGGCCCCCAGATGGAGAAGTATTACAATCAGAAAAACCTGGCGCGCGCCAAGCAACTGCTTCAGCAGGCGGGCTACAAGGGCGAAAAAATCGTCATCCTGACCAATTCCAATTACGCCTATATGCGCAGCCAGATGCTGGTGCTGGAACAGCAGCTTAAAGCCGTGGGCATGAACGTCGAAATGCAGGTGACCGACTGGATCACCAACGCATCACGCATGCAGCGCCAGGAAGCCGGCTGGAACATCTCCACAACCGGCTATTGTTCGCAACCGCTGCTTGGGCCGCAGCAATGGCGGGCGCTGCTTTATAACCACACTGGTCTCGACAAGGTTGGGGACAAGGACATCGACGGGGGCTACGCGTCGTTCTTCTCCTCACTCGACCCGAATGCCCGCAAAGTCGCATGGCTCGCGACCGAAACCGGCATTCGTGAAAAAGCTTATCTGATCAAACTTGCTGATGCGGGCGGCGTGTTTGCCTATCGCGCCAACAAGGTCAAAGGCTGGAAGCCGTGGTATGCAATGCGCCATTGGGATATGTGGGTCGAATAGGCGCCTCGCCACAGCCCCCTGCGCCGGCGGTACGGGGGGATGCGTCTAACCGCGAAGGAATTCTTCAAGCCCGGCGATTGACGCCGGCTCCACCAGGCTCGGCGCATGCACCACGCCGGGAACCGCCAGCAACACGCCCTTCGGCAGGGTTTCGACCATGCGCCCTGCCTGCGCCTCCGACAGCACATCGCTATCGGTGCCCCAAACGACCAGGGTTGGACATGCCAGTTGCTCCAGCATCGGCCACAGATTCGGGCGCGCCGGCGGGCCGCGTTCGATACGCTGGCTGATATAGGCCGGGTCCATTTTCCAGCCCCATTTACCGTCCGGACGCTGCCGCAGAACCCCGAGCGCCAGTTCCCGCTGATCGGCGGCGCTGCGCGCGGCGGTGATTGACGAATTTTCGCGACGATAAGCAAGCGCATCGTCCAGGGTCGCAAAACTGTCAGGCCGGCTGCCGACCATCTGGGTAATCCGTTGGTTGCCGGGTTGGACATCCGGCCCGATATCGTTCAGCACCAGCGCGTTCAGGCGCTTGCCGTGCTCCATCGCTTAGGTCATCGCAATCAGCCCACCCATCGAGGTGCCGACCAGAATAAACCTGTCGAGGCCAAGCTGATCAACGAAAGCCGCCAAATCGCTGGCCTGATCGTGGTAGCCATAGGCGCCGTCCGGCGACCACGCACTGTCGCCGTGGCCGCGCACATCAAGCGCCACGATATGGAACCGGTCGCGGAAATGCCGCGCAAAGCCGTTGAACCCTTCGGCGCTGCCGGTATAGCCGTGCACACACACCAGTGGCGAGGCCGCCGCATTGCCCCAATCGAGGCTGCGCATTTGCAAGCCGTTCAAGGTGCTCAACTGGCTCGTTGGGTGTGCGGTGTCAGTCATTGGGACGTCCTTTTCTTTTCCGGGCATTTGCGGAAAACCCGATTTCATCAAGACTTCGTTTCGTAAAGATGGCAGGCCACCCTGTGCCCCGCGTCAATCGCACGGGGCATGGGTCGTTCGCTACGACACCGTTCCATCACCAGCGGGCAACGCGGGCTGAACGCACAACCGGGTGGCGGGTTAAGAATGCTGGGAATTTCGCCACCCAATGCCGGCGCGCGCACCCTGTCCGGCTCCGGGCGCGGCACTGCGTCGAGCAGGGCCTGGGTATAGGGATGTTTCGGCGCCGCGTACAACACCGATTTGGGCGCCTGTTCGACCAGCGCGCCGGCGTACATCACCGCAACATGGGCCGCGATACTGCGTACTACCGCGAGGTCATGGGCGATAAACAGATAAGACAGCCCGAAACGATCCTGCAAATCCAGCAGCAGATTGATGATCTGCGCCTGCATGGACACATCGAGCGCGGAAACCGGTTCGTCGCACACCAGAAACTCCGGGCGCAGGGCCAGCGCGCGGGCAATACCGATGCGTTGGCGCTGCCCGCCGGAAAATTCATGCGGATAGCGATCGGCGACCGCGCGCGGCAGCCCGACGGTTTCCAGCAATTCCGCCACCCGATCGGCCCGGTCACGCCGCGAAAAACCGCCCACGCCGTCCAACGGCTCGGCGATGCAATCGCCCACCCGCATGCGCGGATCGAGCGAGCCATGCGGGTCCTGGAACACGAACTGCATCTTGCGCCGCACGGTTTCAAGGCGCTTGCCGCCGCCTGGCCCGGTGATGGTTTCACCGAATAATTCGATCTCGCCGCTGGTCGCCGAGATCAGCCCGACCAGCAATCGCCCGGTGGTGGATTTGCCCGACCCGCTTTCGCCCACCAGCCCCAGCGTTTCGCCCAATGCGATATCGAAACTGATATGGTTCACCGCGCGCAGCACCGCCTTCGCACCCGCCCGTCCACCAGGCACGGCGAAATCCTTCACCAGATCGCGAACCTTAACGATGGCAGCGGTCATGGCGCAATCCTCGGCGGGCAACGAACCTCGCGCTCCAACCCGGCCGGCAGCAGCATGGGGTCCTGACGACAACCAGCTTCGATGATCGGGCAGCGCGGGCCGAACCGGCAGCCCTGGATCACCATGGTCGGGTCCGGGATCGATCCGGGGATGGATGGCAGCCGGCGGACATCGACATCAAGCTTGGGGATCGAGGCCAGCAGCCCCTCAGTGTAGGGATGCAAGGGCGCGGTGAACAACCCGCCCACGGGTGCGGCTTCCACCACCCGCCCGGCATACATCACCATCACCCGGCGGGCGAATTCGGCGATCACCCCCATGTCATGGGTAATCAAAATGACCGACATGCCCAACTCGGCTTGCAGGTCGCGCAGCAGATCGAGGATTTGCGCCTGGATGGTCACATCAAGCGCGGTCGTCGGCTCGTCCGCGATCAGCAGTTTGGGGCGGCAGGCAATGGCAATGGCGATCATCACCCGCTGGCGCATCCCGCCCGACAGGCGATGCGGATATTCATCGACCCGGCGCGCCGCATCGGGGATGCGCACCAGATCGAGCAGTTCAATCGCCCGCCTGCGGGAAGCTGCCGCGTCAAGGCCCTGATGCAGCCTTAAGGTTTCGCCGATCTGGTCGGCAATGGTCAGCACCGGATTGAGCGACGACATCGGGTCCTGGAAAATCATTGCAATATCGCGACCACGGATCGCCCGCATGTCGCGCATCGACAGGCCCAGCAGATCGCGCCCGCCCCACATGATCCGCCCGGTCGGCAGCCGCGTGGTCGCCATCGCGTGCAGCCGCAAGATCGACAATGCGGTGACGCTTTTGCCACTGCCGCTTTCGCCGACAATGCCGAGCGCCTCGCCTGGGGCGATTTGCAGGCTGACCTTGTCAACCGCCGTCATCCAGCCAGTATCGGTGCGGAAACGAACCGTGAGGTCGGAAACCTCCAGCAAAGGTGTTGTCATCAGCTTTCCACCTTCAGACGCGGGTCAAGCACGTCGCGCAGCCCGTCCCCCACCAAATTCATGCCGAGTGCCGCGAGGCTGATGGCAGCGCCGGGGAACACCATGATCCACCAGGCTTCGACCGAGAAGTCTCGGCCTTCGGCGATGATATTGCCCCAGCTTGGCGCCGGCGGCGGTGGCCCAACGCCGAGGAAGGACAGCGCCGCCTCGGCCAGAATAGCGTAGGCGAACACGAAGGTGGACTGCACCAGCAGCGGCCCCATCGCATTCGGCAACAAATGCCGCAGCATGATGCGGAGCGGCGATATACCGGCGACCCGCGCGGCCTCGATGAACTCCAATTCGCGCGTCACCAGCGCGGACGCGCGCACAATGCGCGCGGTGCGTGGGATATAAGCGACCGCGAGGGCAATAATCACCGAATGGGTTTGCGGCCCCAACGCCGCGCCCAACCCGATCGCCAACATGATCGCCGGGGCTGCCATCAGCGCGTCCATGATCCGCATCAGCAGCGAATCGAGCCGGCGGAACTGGGCGCTCAACACCCCGATCAGCGCGCCCACCACGCCGGACAGCAGTGCCACCGCAAGCGCGATCCACAGCGACATGCGCGCACCGTACAAAACGCGGGTCAACAGATCGCGACCGAACTGATCGGTGCCGAACCAGAACGAGCCTTGCGGCGGGCGGAAGCGCATGCGGATTTTCATCGCCGTCGGGTCAAGCCCGGTGATGTAGGGCGCGGCGATCGCGATAATCAGCATTGCCGCCATGATGACAAAGCCGATGCTGAAAGATCGGTGGCGGGCAAGTTTGCGCACCACCCGAAAGCGGCGGCGTGGGGCGACAGCATCATCCATAGCGCACCCGCGGATCAACAAAGGTGTAGATGATATCGACCAGGATATTGATCAGCACGAAGGCGAACCCGAACAGCAGCATGGTGCCCTGCACCAGCGGATAGTCGCGCGCCAGGATACCCTGCACGATCAGCCGGCCAATTCCCGGCAGCGCGAAAACCTGCTCGATCACCACCGCGCCGCCGATCAACAGGCTGACGGTAATCCCCAGCACCGTTACCACCGGGATCAGCGTGTTGCGAAAGGCGTGCTTGGCGATGGTGTGCCATTCATCGACGCCTTTGGCGCGGGCGGTGCGGATGAAATCCTGGTCCATCACATCAAGCATCGCCGACCGGGTGATCCGCGCCAGAAACCCGATCTGGAACAGCGCCAACACCACCGCCGGCTGGATCAACGATGCCAGCCACGGCCATACGCCCTGCCCGATCGGCACGTAGCCCGATGGCGGGAACCAGCCGAGATGAACGCTGAACAGCAGCACCGACAGTATTCCGACCCAAAACCCTGGCAGCGACACGCCAAGTAATGCGATCAGCATCACCGCCGAATCAATCCAGGTGTTGCGCCAGTAAGCCGCAATCACCCCGAGCAGAATGCCAACCGGCAAAGTAATCATCAACGACAGCATCGACAGCGACAAGGTGACCGGCAGGCGTTCGGCCACCGCGCTGACCACTGACTGGTTCAGCACGATGGAACGGCCGAAATCGCCCTGCGCGATCTGGGCAAGCCATGACAGCAACTGCACCAGGATCGGCCGGTTGAGGCCAAGCTGCTCACGGATTTTGTCGATTGCCTCCCGTGACGCATCGGTGCCGGCGATCGCCACCGCCGGATCGCCGGGCAGCAGATGCATCAGCGTGAACACCAGAATCGCGAAGATCAGCAACACCGGCACAGCCTGCGCGAGCCGGGTGAGGATGGTTTTATACATCGCCGTTGACGCCATCGAAGATCCAGGACGAATCAACGGGGTCGGACGCGTCGTCACGACGGGAGATGCGCATGGGACACTTTGCTTTTTTTTCTGTGGTGCGAGCCTGCATGGAGTATTGGCCATCGTCAATCAGCCGATTTCCCCTTTGGCGCGGTGGTATCCAGTGTTCACGTTGGACCTGCCGGCAAAAGGGAAACGATTCCTGCGCAATAGTTTTTTGCAGCAGATCACCGCGCGCGATTACTTGCCTGCCGATTCTGAAAAGCACGACAAAGCGTTGCTCGCCCGCATTCGCGGCCTACGCAAGAAAGCCGTCACCGCCTGCCGGTTTATGCGGATATGCTGGAGGCGCCGACTGGATAATGCAATGTGCCATGCACCAAGCGCGGAAGTGGCTTGCGCTCCCGCGCGCAGTGATGCCTAATTACATTTCGTTTTGATCCTCAGGAGCACACCCATGGCCAACCTCACCCGCCGCCAGGCCCTCGCCGGCGCTGCCGCTTTGCCGATCGTGCTGCAAACCCCTGCCTGGGCCGCCACCCCAAAAGACACGCTGGTGATCGCCAAGCAGATCGATGACATTATCACTCTCGATCCGGGCGAATGCTACGAACTCAGCGGTGTTGAGATCTGCACCAATGTCTATGACCGTATTCTGCGCTACGAAGCCGAAGACCTCACCAAAATGGTCGGCGGCGTCGCGGCAAGTTGGACTGTCAGCACCGACGGCAAGACCTTCACCTTCAAGCTGCGCCCCGGTCTGAAATTCCACTCCGGCGCGCCGGTGACCGCGGAAGACGCCGCCTGGTCGCTGCAGCGCGTGGTCATGATGGACAAGACCCCGGCCTTTCTGATCACCCAGCTTGGCTGGACCAAGGCCAACGCGAAGGACATGATCAAGGCGC
>JACMOQ010000336.1 GCA_014377905.1 Acetobacteraceae bacterium
GGCAGCGCCGCGCTCGCGCTGCTGCTCGCATTGTTGATGCTGATGCTGACCTTGGGCCTGTCTGGCCGTGACCTCGGCGCAGTGTTTGCGTTGACGCGCCCGATCGGCCGTCCGGTCGGGCGGGTTGTCGGGCGCGCTGTCGGGGGCGTTGTCGGGGCTGGCTGGCGGCGCATGACCACGCGCCGCGCGCCGTCGCACATCGTCGCCGAACCGCCCGCGCGCGTCATGCCAGCCGCGCCGCGCCTGTGGCAATCGGACACCAGCGACATCGGCGAACCGCCCGTGCCCCAGACGGCCGCCATCCAACCGCCAGCGATGCCGTATCGTCCCACCGTTGCGCCGCCCGTCAAGCCAAGCGCGGTGGCCGTCCTGGTGGCGCGGGCCGCGCGCAAACCATCCCGTGTCGAGCCCGAACAGCCGGTGCTGGCGTTGGAGCCAGGATGGCAGTTGCCGCCGCTGTCACTGCTGACCGTCGCGCCGACCCGGGCGGGCATTGGCGCGCCGTCCGAGGAAGCGTTGGTGGCCAATGACAGGCTGCTTGAAGCGGTGCTCGCCGATTACGGCGTGCAAGGCAGGATTGTGAACCATCGGCCAGGGCCGGTGGTGACGTTGTATGAACTCGAACCCGCGCCGGGCATTCGCAGCGCCCGGGTAATCGGGCTTGCCGACGATGTCGCGCGCAGTCTGTCGGTTACCGCGGTGCGCATCGCGACGGTGTCCGGCCGCAACGTGATCGGCATAGAAGTGCCGAACAGCCGACGGGAAACTGTATACCTGTCCGAATTGCTGTCCGCACCTGAATGGCATGACGATAAAAGCAAATTGTCGATCGCGTTGGGCAAGACCATCGGCGGCGATCCGGTGATCGTCGATCTCGCCAGGATGCCGCATCTGCTGGTCGCCGGCACCACCGGGTCGGGCAAATCGGTTGGCATCAACGCGATGATTCTGTCGCTGCTGTTTCGACATACCCCCGAGCAATGCCGGCTGATCATGATTGATCCGAAAATGCTGGAATTATCGGTCTACGCCGGCATTCCGCATCTGATGGCGCCGGTTGTGACCGACCCGAAAAAAGCCGTCGTTGCGCTCAAATGGACAGTGCGCGAGATGGAGCGGCGCTACCGGTCGATGAGCCTGCTGAGCGTACGCAATATCGGCGGCTATAATGACCGGGTCGCCGAAGCGCGCGGCAAGGGCGAGGTGGTGATGCGCCGGGTTCAGACCGGGTTCGACAGCGACACCGGCAAGCCGAATTTTGAGGATTTGCCGTTAGCGCTCGAACCGCTGCCGTTCATTGTGGTGGTGATCGACGAAATGGCCGATCTGATGATGGTTGCCGGCAAGGAGATCGAGGTCGCAGTGCAGCGTCTGGCGCAGATGGCGCGCGCGGCCGGCATCCATGTGGTGATGGCGACCCAGCGCCCATCCGTCGATGTCATCACCGGCACCATCAAGGCCAACTTCCCGACCCGGATCAGCTTCCAGGTGATCAGCAAGTTCGACAGCCGCACCATCCTGGACGAGCAGGGATCGGAACAACTGCTGGGCATGGCCGACATGCTCTACATGGCGGGTGGCGGCCGTATTCAGCGCGTGCATGGCCCGTTCGTTGGCGATGACGAGGTTGAAAAAATTGTCGCCTTCCTGCGTGAACAGGGCGAGCCGAACTATGTCGAGGACGTGACCGAGGCCGAGGAGGGCGATGACGCGCCGGCGCCGCAATCGGGCAACGGCGATGACGAGGGCGGGTTGTTTGACCGCGCGGTGGATGTCATTTCGCGCGAAGGCAAAGCCAGCACCAGCTTCCTGCAGCGCCATCTCGGGATTGGCTACAACAAGGCGGCCAAATTGATCGAACGCATGGAAAAGGACGGCATGGTGTCGGCGGCCAACCATGTCGGCAAGCGCGAGGTTTTGCTGCGGCGGCGCGGCGACGAGGATTGACCGCTACTTCTGTTCCACCACCGTGCTGAGCAGGCGAACCGCTGCCGGGCGGTCGGGGAAGTTCGGGGTTGCAGCAAGAAGCGCGCGGAGGGTTGTTTCGGCCTTGGCTTTTTCTCCGCTCGCGGCATAGGCATAAGCGAGATGGTATTGCAGGGCGGCGTCGTTGGGTATTTGCCGCACCGCCTCGGTCAGTAGCACCAGCCCGCGCACCGGATCGCCGGCGGTGGTCAGCACCCAGCCGAGGGACGCCGCGGTGGCCGGTCCGGGAGCAAGAAAATAGGCCTTTTGGGCATATTCCCTGGCCTGCGGATCAGCCCGTATTTGGAAAATCCACGCCATGTTGCTCAACGCGACCGGATTGTTGGGCTGGCGTTGCAGGACCCCGATGAGCAGCTTTTCGGCGTCGGCAATATTACCCTCCTCGAGATCGAGCCCGGCGATCGACAATGCGGTGGCGTTATCGTTCGGGTGGGCGGCAATCCAGGTCTGCAAGACGGCGCGGGCGGGGGCAACCTGGCGGCCCGCATAAAGCGCGCCTGCGGCCCGCAGCACTAATTCAGATGACGGCGCGACCGCGATCTGGGCGCCATAGGCCTCGGCGGCGTCGGACAGGCGGCCAGCCAAAAGATACACATCGCCGCGCAGGTTACGGGCGGCGGGCTGGTTGGCGGGATCGGCTTCGAGTTCGGCTGCGACCAGAAGGGCTGCCTCCACCCCGGCGGTTTTAACCTCGGTGCGGATGATGGCGGCCATCATGTCGGCGTCCCCCGCGCTGGTGCGCAGCCCATCGCGCAGCAATTGCTGGGCGGCACGGATGTCTTTGGCCGCCAGCACCAGATCGACCAGACGCAGGCGCACCAGCTTGTCGGTCGGGTTGATGGTCAGGATGCGGGTATAGGTTTCGCGCGCTTCGGCTGCGCGACCCGCCGCTTCCTGGGCACGGGCGCGCACCGCCATCATCGGCAGGCTACTCGCCTGCTCCTGCGACAACGCACGCAGCATGGTGATTGCGCGCGGCGCCTGCCCGTTGGCGCTATAGGCGTCGAGCAGGAACGCTGTCAGTTCACCATCGTTCGGCGCTGCATCATGGGCGCTTTCGAGCACCGCGATTGCGCGGCTCGCCAGGCCATTGGCGAGCAGGATGCCGGCGAGGGTTGTGGCGGCGAGACGGTTGCGCGGATCGAGCGTCAGGGTTTCGGCCAGGATCTGCTCGGCGTCGTCAACGTGGTTTTGCAGCGCGGCGATTTTGGCGAGATTGACCCGTGCCATTGTCGAGTCCGGGTAGGTTCGCGCGACATCCTTGAACACGGTGTTGGCGGTCGCAAGATCGAGCTCGGCGAGCGCGATCATCCCGGTCAAGATGCCGACGCGTTCGGTAAAGCCCTGCGCCTGACGCAGCACGTCAAGCTGGTTTTTGGCGATGGCGAGATCGCCGAGGGTGAGGCTGGTGGCAACGCTCGCCTCGGTGATGGTGCCTGGATCGGTGCGCACAGGGGCGATGGAGAGCAATTGCGCACCGGCGGTCTGCGCGCGGGTTTTATCCAGCAATGCGCTGATATCTTTATTGGCCGGCGCCAGCGCGAGTGCCTGTTCGAGCCGCTGGATGGCGATCTGCTTCTGGCCGGCGCGGATCAGGATCTGACCCAACGAGTAGAAAATATCGGCATCCGCCCGGCCCTGAGCGGCGGCGTTGCCAAGCAATTCGATGGCCTTATCGATCTGGCCGGCGGCAAGGTGCATCTGCGTCAGGAGCTTGATGCCATCAAGGTCGGCCGGGTTGCGCGCGACATATTTGGTTGCCGCGTCCATCGCCTGGGCGCCCTGACCGAGATTGGATTTGACCAGCGCCAGGATGAACAAACCACGCGGAAATTCCGGCAGAAATGCGTCAATCCGCTGCAAGACCGTCAGGGCCGCACGATAATCCTTGGCGCGGGCCAGCAGCACGCCGCGCAGGAACAGCGCGGTGGCGTTGTCGGGTTGGTCGGCGAGAATGAAATCGACATCGAGCTTGGCTTGCGCGTCCATGCCGAGATTGACCTCGAGATTGGCGCGGTTGAGCCTGGTGTTAAGCAACGAGGGGTCGGCGACCATGGCCGCATCATAGGCTTCCATCGCCTTGGCGGTGTCGCCGCGGTCAATCGCGATCAGCCCGCGGAGCGACAAGGCTTCGCCCGAGAGCGGGTTGAGATCGAGCGCGCGGTCAACTGCGCGATCAGCCTCGTCACGGTCGTTGCTGGCATAGGCGACGCGGGCGGCAGCGATGGCGACATCGACACTTTCCGGGGCGAGTTCGCCGGCGAGATCAACCGAGCGTTTGGCGCCCGGTTTGTCGTCAAGGGCGAGTTGAGCCATGGCACGCATGGTGAGAAGATTGGCGGCCTCGGGCGGCGGCAGGCCAGCGGTGGGGAATTCCTCGAGCAGTTCCTTAAAAAGTTGTTGCGCGAGGTAGGACTGCGCGAGCAGCGGCGATACCTGGGACGGCGCCATGCCCATATCGCGGGCGATGCGCAGTTCCTTGTTGGCGGCAACCGGATCGCCGAGGCGCAAATGCAGCGAGCCGAGGCGGAAATGGGCATCAATACTCGATGGATTATTGGCTACGATTTCGCGGAGCGCCGCCCGCGCTGCCTGCAACTGGCCGGTTTCTATCAGCCGACGGGCAATCACCATCGGGTTGTCCGGCCGAAGAAACAA
>JACMOQ010000034.1 GCA_014377905.1 Acetobacteraceae bacterium
GGCCGCGGCCTTTGGTAATCGCGCCGATTTCGCGGGCCAGCGCCCCGCAGGCGATCACCAGCACGCGACGGGGTTTCATCCCGCCGACATCTGGTTCGATCGCCGCGCCATGAAGGCTTTGGCGGTTTCGACCGCGACGGCGGCATCGCGGCAATAGGCATCGGCGCCGACCGACAGGGAAAATTCCTCGTTCAGCGGCGCGCCGCCAACCAGCACCACGATGCGGTCGCGGATGCCTTTGGTTTTCAGCGCCTCAATCACCACTTTCATATAGGGCATCGTGGTTGTCAGCAGCGCCGACATGCCGAGGATGTCGGGCTGGTGTTCGTCGATGGCCGCCAGGTACCGATCGACATCGGTGTTGACGCCGAGATCGACAACCTCGAACCCTGCGCCTTCCATCATCATCGCCACCAGATTTTTGCCGATGTCGTGGATGTCACCCTTGACCGTGCCGATCACCATTTTACCGGTTTTCGGTGCACCGGTTTGGGCAAGCAGCGGCTTCAAGATCGCCATGCCGGCCTTCATCGCGTTGGCCGATAGCAAAACTTCGGGGACGAACAGGATGCCGTCGCGGAAATCGACGCCAACGATGCGCATGCCTTCGACCAGGGCTTCCGTCAGCACCCGATAGGGGGTCCAACCGCGACTGAGCAGGATATCCACGCCGGCGGTGATTTCATCTTTCAGCCCATCATACAAATCATCGTGCATTTGCGTCACGAGTTCGTCATCGGGCAGCGCGTCAAGATTGATATCGTCGTCGGCCATTTTGGTCAGGCTCCTGAGCGGCGGGTGGCGCGGCGGGTTGCGCCCTCGCGCGGCGGGGGCGAGGCGAGGGCGCCGAGGCGGGCGATTAATGTTTCGGTGTCGGGGCGATCGCCGCGTCGGTGGGTTTCGAGCGCGCGGCGCATGGCGAGCAGATGTTCGGACGTGGTGCCGCAACAGCCGCCGATGATGCGTGCGCCACTGTCGCAGGCAAGGCGGGCATAATCGGCCATCAGCTCCGGGGTGCCAGTGTAATCAATACTGCCGCCGCGCACTTGCGGGATGCCGCAATTGGCCTTGGCGATCACAATGGCGTCCGGTTTTGCGGCGGTGATGCCGAGCACGGAAACCAGCAGGTCCGACGCACCCACCCCGCAATTGCAGCCAATTCCGTGCGGGGCGGGGGTGAAGCTGGTGGTGGCATCGGCCATCGCTTCGGGGGTGATGCCCATCATCGTGCGGCCAGCAGTGTCAAAGCTCGCGGTGACGACGTAATCCATGCCACAGCGTGCGGCGGCGGTGGCGGCGGCGCGCATTTCTTCCACCGCCGACATGGTTTCAATCCAGATCAGATCGGCGCCGCCGGCTTTTAGGCCTTCGATCTGTTCGGCGAAAATATCCACCGCCTCGGCTTCGGTGAGCGCGCCGAGCGGGGCGAACAGATCGCCGGTCGGGCCGACCGAGCCTGCGACCACGACGGGATGGTCCGCGGCATCGGCGACGGCGCGGGCGTGCTGTGCGGCAAGCCGGTTCAGTTCGATCACCCGTTCCTGGGCGTTGTGGAGAAATAACCGGCGCGATGTGCCGCCGAAACTATTGGTCAGGATGATGTCGGCACCCGCGCTGACGAAATCCTGGTGCAGCCGGCGGATGCGGTCGGGATGTGCTTCGTTCCACAATTCCGGCGCCTCGCCCGAGGTCAGCCCCATGGCGAACAAGGTGGTGCCGGTGGCGCCATCGGCGAGCAGCCAGTCACGGGTGCGGAGAAGGTCTTGGAGCATGGCTGTGTTCCTGTCACAAACCGCCCAGTTGGTCCAGGCGAGGCATAAAGTGGCAGAGCGCATTGTGGTCTATTGGCGGGATATCCCGGCGCAGGTGATGGTGCGCATTGGCCGTCGGGCCGAACGGCGGGAATTGCCGGTGCGCTTCATCCAGGCGATCGACCGCGCCGCGATGCGGGTCGGCGCCCGCGATTCTGATAGCTATCTGGCGCAATGGCGCCGCGGCGCGCCGGAACTGTGTGGCGACGATCTGGTGGCCGAGGCCGATGCGGCGCTGCTGATGCTGACGGAGGAGTATGACATCACCGCGGTTGAGACATTGGTTCAGAACGGCGGATACGCGCCGGCGTGACCGACCATTTCGTTCTGTTCATGCCGAGCGGCCGGCGCGGGCGATTTGCAGGCGGGACAGCGTTGCTTGATGCGGCGCGATCGCTCGGGGTTTATGTCGAGTCCGTCTGCGGCGGTCGCGGCCTGTGCGGGCGCTGCCAGGTCGAGGTTGCAGCCGGGGTGTTCGACAAGCACGGAATAGTTTCTGCCGAAGATCATTTGTCGGCACCTGGTGCCACCGAGGCGAGCTGGCGGGCACGCGGCCTTGCCGCACATCGGCGGTTGTCGTGTGCTGCAAAGATCACCGGCGATCTGGTGATCGACGTGCCGAGCGAATTCGCCACCAACCGCCAGATCGTTCGCAAGCGCGCCGAAATCCGGCAGATTGAGATCGACAGTGCAATATCACTGCGGACTGTGACGGTATCCGAACCCGACATGCATGCGCCGTTGGGCGATGCGGATCGACTGCTGGAGGCACTTGATCTGCCGGGGGTGGCGATCGATCCGCCGCTACTTGGCGACATTCAGCGCATTTTGCGGGCGGGCAACTGGCAGGTGACGGCAGCACTGCATCAGGATTGCGACCGGCCATTGCTGGTGGCGCTATGGCCGGGGGTGCAGGTCCGCGCGTTTGGCCTTGCCTTTGATATCGGTTCAACCACCATCGCCGGGCATCTGGTGGACCTTGTCACCGGCCGGATTATTGCGTCCGCCGGGACATCCAACCCGCAAATCCGTTTCGGCGAGGATTTGATGAGCCGGATTTCCTGGCTGATGATGAACCCTGGCGACCGGGACGCGCTGACCGCGGCGGTGCGCGGCGCATTGGCGACCCTGGTGACGCGGCTGGCGGGGCAGGCGGGAATTTCCCCCGAGGACATCCTTGATGTCGCGATTGTTGGCAATCCGGTGATGCACCATCTTTATCTCGGGATTGATCCATCTGAACTCGGGCAGGCGCCGTTCGCGCTGGCGGTATCGGGTGCGCTGCGCCTGGCGGCGCGCGATTTGGGCCTGGCAATCCATCCTGGCGGCCGGGTGTATATGCTGCCCTGCATCGCCGGGCATGTCGGGGCCGATGCGGCCGGGGTTGCCTTGGCTGATGGGCCGCAGCATCACGATGAAACCACGTTGGTGATCGATGTTGGCACCAACGCCGAAATCCTGCTCGGCAACCGCCAACGCGTGCTGGCCGCGTCATCGCCGACCGGGCCGGCGTTTGAGGGGGCGCAAATCTCGTCCGGGCAACGCGCGGCACCAGGGGCGATCGAACGGGTGCGGATCGACCGGGAAAGCTGGGCGGTGCGGGTGAAAGTGCTCGGCGTCGATCCGTGGTCGGACGAGCCGGGTTTTGCCGATGACACCGCGGCCACCGGGGTTACCGGCATATGCGGGTCGGGGATTATCGAGGCGGTGGCGGAAATGTTCCTCGCCGGGATTATCGCCGCAGATGGGCGGATGACCGATCGTGTGCATCCCCGGCTGCGCGCCAACGGTCGCAGCCAGGACTTTCTGCTGTGGGACGGGCTGGTGCCGCTGTCGGTGACGCAAACCGATATTCGCGCCATCCAGTTGGCCAAGGGCGCGCTTTACGCCGGGGCGCGGTTGCTGATGGATGAATTGGGGGTGGAAACGGTCGACCGCATCAAGCTCGCCGGCGCGTTCGGCAGCTATATCGATCCGAAATACGCGATGATCCTCGGGCTGATCCCGGATTGTCAGCTCGACCGGGTCGCGGCCATCGGCAACGCGGCGGGGACGGGGGCGCGGATGGCGCTGCTCAATCGCGGCCATCGCGCCGAGGTCGAGGCGCTGGTGCGGCGGATCGAAAAGATCGAGACCGCGCTGAAGCCGCAGTTTCAGGAGCATTTTGTTGATGCCATGGCGTTTCCGCACAGGACCGCGCGGTATCCGAATTTGTCGGCGGTGGTGGACTTGCCGGTTGCGGTGCCGGCCCGGAAAGGCCGACGCGTGCGATGAAATTGAAGGTGGGACAGGCGCGGGGTGAGGGTTGTGCCGGGCCGCCACCCTGGCTACCGTCGCCGGCATAAGAACGCGTTGGGGCGAGGGAAATGTCAGGATTATCGGCAGGCGCGCGCCCGTCATTACTTGCGCCGTTTGCCAATCGCAGCTTTCGCTTCATGTGGCCGGCCGATCTGCTGACGTCATGGGCGTTCGAGATGGAAACGCTGATCCTGGGCTGGTATGTGCTGGTTGAAACCAAATCAGTTCTGATGCTGACCTTGTTCGGCGCAATGCAATTCACTGGCACGTTGCTGGCGCCACTGTTCGGGGTGGCGGGCGATCGGATCGGGTTGCGCAACCTGCTCTGCCTGATGCGCGGCTTTTACGCGGTGCAGGCAAGCTGCCTGACGCTGTTTGCCGTGCTCGGCGTGCTGTCCCCAATCCATGTGTTCGCCATCGCGTTTTGCATGGGGCTGGTGCGGCCGTCGGACCTGGCGATCCGCAACACGCTGGTGGGAAGCCTGATGCCGGCGGACCAGCTGATGGCCGCGATGGGGATATCGCGCACCACCCAGGATAGCGCGCGCATCGCTGGTGCTATGACCGGCGCCGGATTATTTGCCTTGCTCGGCATGGCGGCGGCCTATGTGATTGTGGTGCTGTTTTATCTGGTGAGCCTGATGCTGAGCCTGCGGATTGCCCGGCCGGCGCGCGAAATGGCCTCGGCAGTGTCGCCGTTGCGCGATGTGCAGGAAGGCTTGGCGTATGTCTGGACCACACCGAGGTTGCTGGCGGCGATGGTGTTGGCGTTCCTGGTCAATTTCTGCGCGTTCCCGTTATCGGGCGGGCTGCTGCCGTATGTGGCGCGCGACATTTACGGCATGGATCAATCCGGCCTGGGGTTTCTGGCGGCGGCGTTTGCGTTTGGCGGGTTGGTCGGTTCGATCACGTTGAGCACCGCGGGCCGCACCATCCCGGCCGGGCGGATCATGATCTGTTTTGCATTCGCGTGGTATGCGTTGCTGCTGTTTTATGCCCATGCCAGCTATCCCGCGCTGGGCATCGGGCTGTTGATGCTGGCCGGCTTCACCCAGAGCCTGTGCATGGTGCCGATGGCAGTCATGCTGCTGCGATCCTCGGGCGATCGGTTCCGCGGGCGAGTGATGGGGGTTCGCATGTTGGCGGTCTATGGCATGCCGGTCGGGCTGCTGCTCGCGGGCGTGATGATCCGCGAGTTCGGTTTTGTTGCGACGGCCACCGCCTATTGCGTGTTCGGCTTTGTGGCGAGCTTTGCCATCGCGTGGCATTGGTGGGCGCATTTATGGCCGCTTGAGGCGCACGCCAACCGGGGGTGAGGCTGGGCGCCGTGACAGACCGGGCGCGGGCTTTGCTGGATATGCGGCAGCCTGGCCCGCTGCACCGCATTGCCCTTGCCGAATGACCGGACACGGTGCTTCAATCAATTTAATTGCCCAGGAGAACCGCAATGGCCTCAGTCGCCGATTTCCGCGCCGAAACCCGCAAATGGCTCGACGCCAATTGCCCGCCATCCATGCGCGGCGAGGATGGGGAGGCTTATGGCGGCGGCAAAAAGGGCCATTTCGAAAATCCGGAGCAGAAACTTTGGCTCGAGCGCATGCATTCCAAGGGCTGGACGGCGCCGACTTGGCCGAAGGAATATGGCGGCGGTGAGCTGTCGGAACACGAAGCGCAAATCCTCGAGGACGAAATGCTGGCGCTCGGCTGCCGCAAGCCGCTGGTCGGCATGGGGCTGAACATGCTGGGGCCGGTGTTGCTGGAATATGGCACGCCAGAACAGAAAGCCGAGCAACTGCCGAAGATTACCTCGGGTGAACGGCGCTGGTGCCAGGGGTACTCGGAACCCGGTGCGGGATCGGACCTCGCCAGTCTGCAAACCCGGGCCGTGCATCAGGGCGATCACTTCCTGGTCAACGGGCACAAGATCTGGACCTCGGGCGCCAATTACGCCGACTGGATTTTCTGTCTGGTGCGCACCGATCCGACGGCGAAAAAGCATGAGGGCATCAGCTTTCTACTGATCGACATGAATAATCCAGGCGTGCGGGTCAAGCCAATCCGGCTGATCAATGGTGCGTCGCCGTTCTGCGAAACCTTCCTGGAAAACGTTCAGGTGCCGCAGGAGAACATCCTCGGCCGGCTCAATAAGGGCTGGACGATCGCCAAGCGGCTGTTGGAGCATGAACGCAAGGGGATTGCCGGGCGCCGCACCGCCAAGTCCGAACAGCCGCTCGAAGACATTGCCAAGCAGCATGCCGGGGCGGCCGGTGGGCGCATCGCGGACCCGGTGTTGCGCGACCGGATCGCGTCCTTTGCCATCGACGCGCATGCGTTCCAACTGACCCGTGCGCGCGCCGCCGAGGCCGCCGATAGCGGCAGTTCGCCAGGGCCCGCCTCTGCGATGTTCAAATATTACGGCACCGAGCTTATCAAGCGGCGTTACGAGGTCACCATCGCGGCGGAAGGTGTGCAGGGGCTGGGTTGGGAAGGGGACAAATTTTCCCCCGACGAACTGCGCCGCACCAGCGAATGGCTGCGGTCCAAGGCCGGGTCGATCGCCGGGGGCACCTCGGAAGTGCAGCTCAA
>JACMOQ010000337.1 GCA_014377905.1 Acetobacteraceae bacterium
GGCCGTGATGCGATGACCACACGGGCGCCAGCCGCCCTGGCGCTGCATTTCAACGCGGCCCTGATTGGCATCAGATGCGAACGCCGTGGCCCGGGGAAGCTGCGGATCACCATCGAGGAGATCGACCCGCCACTTAAAACCGACAACCGCGACGCCGATATCCTGGCCCTTACCACCGCGATCAACGCGCGCTTGGAGGGCTGGATCCGCGCCCGTCCACAAGACTGGCTATGGCTGCACCGCCGCTGGCCGCGTGCGTAATCCGTTTTGGCGATGGCCAAAAGCGTTATCCACCCGCGCAACTTGAGGAAACTCCATGACCAAGCCGACCATCCTGATCGACCTTGACGGCACGATTGCTGATTCGCGCCCCGGCATCATCGCCAGCCTACGCGCCGGATTGCGCGATCTCGGCCACACCCCGGCGCCGGGGGAGGATTTCACCTGGGCGGTCGGCCCGCCGCTGCCCGAAGTCTGGGGCCGGCTGATGGCGCAGTTCGGCGATGACCGTGTTGAGCTCGGCATGGCTCGTTACCGCGAACATTACGGGCTAACCGGGCTTTATGACGCCACCCTGTTTCCCGGCATCGCCGAGGCGATTGAGGGGCTTTACCTCGGCGGCCACGACCTGATCGTGGCGACCGCCAAACGCGTCGATTTCGCCCACCGGCTGGTGGAAAATCTTGGCCTGGCATCACGGTTTCTGGGGATATATGGCTGTATTCCGGACGGTACGCTCGACGACAAAGCCGACCTGATTGCCGACATCATGCGGCGGGAAAGCCTGACGGCGGACGCCATGGTGATGGTTGGTGACCGCAAGCACGACATTCATGCCGCCCATGCCAACGGGGTGAAGGCGATCGGGGTGGCATGGGGCTATGGCGCACCGGGGGAGTTGGCGGCGGCGGGGGCGGACACGATTATTGCGGTGCCGGGAGAGTTGGTGGAGATGTATATACGGTGACTGACGCGGGGGAGCCTTAAGCTAAGAGCACGCTGTTCATCCAAGGCATACCGCCATGCAAATCACCCGCGCCTTCAAATCCGGCAACAGCCAGGCCGTGCGAATTCCCGCCGATCTGGCCTATGCTAACATCAGCGGCGATGTGATCATTATTTCCCCCGCCCGCCCGAGCATGAAGGAAATGGTGGCGCGACTGCGCGCGTTGCCCGCGCTGCCGGAGAGCGAACCGTTCGAACGTACAGAAGTACCGGAGCGCAACTGGGACTGAGGGTTTGATCTATTTGCTGGATACCAACGGCCCTTACCAATGACGGTAGCGTTTCCGTAGGGCGGATAAGCCCTTGCGTCATCCACCATCTCCCGTGCGCATATTGGGGTGGCGGATGACGCAAGGGCTTATCCGCCCTACACTCGAACATCGGTCATTGGTTAGGGCCGTTGGCATGACACCCTGAATTTCCCCCTGCTCACCACAAAGGCGGCGGATTTCGGTGTTGCACAATGATTGATTGACTAACGTATAAAGTTAATTGTAATGTCTCGACATGTTCAGTTTTTCCAACATCCTCTCTGACCTGCGGGCCGTGATTGCGGCGCGGGCGGCGCGTGACCGGGCTTTGACGGAGTTGTTGGTTGCGGTTTGGGGGCGGATTGCGCGGATGGGCGCGCGGTTGGAACGCCTGGTGGCGTTGTGGCGGGCGGGGCATTTGCCGGCACCGGGCGCGGCGCGGGCAAAGCGGGCATCCAGGGCATCGGTGCGGCCGGCTTTTCCAACCGCGCCGGCCTGGCTGGTCCGCACGCTTGGATACGAGGTCGTGGCGTTCGGGTCCCAGTTGCAGCATCTGCTGTCGGAGGCGGAGTGCCGGGCGTTCCTGGCGGAGGTTCCACAGGCCGGACGGGTGTTGCGGCCACTGCTGCGGATGCTGGGGGTTGCCGCACTGCCGGAGGTAACGCGGCCGAAAGCGATGGTGGCGGCGGTGGTTGCCGTTCCGGCACCGTTGGTTGAAATGGGGTTTGTGGGCGACGTGGCGGCTCCGATTTTTTCCGGAGGGTAGGCTTCGGGACAGTTTTACGTCATTTTCGTTACGATATCGAAATTATAATGTGGCAGCAGACCCCAGCAAAGCCGTTACCTGACTGGACAGCACCCCGCCATTGCCATGGGCGATGGCGACATCGCAGCCCGCCACCTGCCGCACGCCGGCGCGGCCCTGGACCTGGCGGACGGCTTCGATCAGCACCAGCAACCCATACA
>JACMOQ010000338.1 GCA_014377905.1 Acetobacteraceae bacterium
CGAGTGCGACAACGATTGCGGCCAAACTGATCAGGATGGAGGGGCGACTTGGGGTGGTGGCGCCTGGCGCGATCGCCGATCTGCTGGTGGTGGATGGCAATCCCTTGGAAAACGTGGCGTTGCTTGCCAATCCGGCGCGCAACATTCTGGCAGTAATGCAAGGTGGCCAAGTATATCGATCGGCGGGGCTAACTAAGTAGTTTCCGAACCTAGCCGCCCATCCCTCGCCGTCAATAGGTTATCCTATCAACGACGAGGCCCGTTTATGGCTAACAAGGACACCGCTAGCCGCATCTTCTCTGACTTTATGCGGGAGCGCGGTTTTCCCTCGTTTGGCGCCAAATCAACCGTGGCAACTGATGGCGTGCGGATCATTGTCGGTGGCGACCTTGGTTGCGATGATGCTGACGGGCAAATCCTGACAGTCATGCAAGCCATGCCGCGCGAGCAGGACGCTCGGAACGGTCTGGCGGCCTTGATCGTGCTGTTTCCCGCAACCCCGGAGCTGACTGAACGGAGCTTCGAAGGGCAGATGTGGGACCGGCTGCAGGCGTTGCACGACCGCGACAGCGCCGACTTTGTATGGGACTGGAGGGTTTCCAGCGATCCGTCAGCGGCGAATTTCGGGGTGAGCATCGGTGGGGCGGGATTTCATGTCGCAGGGCTGCACCCCGGCGCGAGCCGCATCGCGCGCCGTGCGCCAATGGCTGCCATTGTATTTGATCCTCACGCTCAATTCCGCGCGCTGAAATCTGTCGGTACCTCCGCCAAGTTGCGCCACGCGGTGCGGCGTCGCGACGTGGCCATCCAGGGGAGCATCAACCCCATGCCGACCGAACAAGACGCGGCCTCTGCGGCGCGACACAATAGCCGCCGTTTTACACGCGCCGATTGGGCGTATTCGTTCCAGGCCGGCCAGGGTGTCTGCAATGTATAATATCGCACCGCGTAACGGCACCGCATTTTTCCTCCATGCCGGCCAGCGCCTAGCCGTCAGCGATCCGCTTGGCGAACAGGTTGCCGATCTGGTTGCGTTTAACCGTAATGATACCCTGGAAGCATTATCATCGGGGCAAACCATTGACTATGCGAGTCGCATTCATTTGACAACAGGCTGCAAACTTTATTCCAACCGGTCCAACGTGATGCTGCGGATTGTCGAAGATGATATTGGACGACATGATTTTATGCTGACGCCGTGCTCGGTGCCATTGTTCCGGATTATTTACGACGACCCTGACCCGCATCCAGCTTGTTCCGAGAATCTCGCGGCCGCAATTGGCCCCTATGGCGTGCTACCCGATGCGATCCCGACTGCGTTCAATTGCTTCATGAATGTGCCGGTCGATTGCGAAACCGGGTCGATCAGGGTGCTGCCGCCGCGCAGCCAAACGGGTGACCGGATCGTGTTTCTGGCCGAAATGGACCTGCTGATCGGGTTGACCGCCTGTGCAGCGGGCCAGTCGAATAATTTCCGCTTCAAGCCGATCCATTACGCGATTGACGGGTGATGGACAGGCATTACCCGGCAGGCGCGATCGAGGCGACTGACGGGGAATTGCTGACCGCCGTCGCGCGCCCGGTAGGCCAGTTGGAGCGGTTGCCGAAATGGCTGATTTTGGTGCCGATGATCATTCAGTGGCTATGGCTGGGGATCCTCTACCGGTCCGTTACCCTGCCATCGACGGCCAATCCTGCGATCCTTGCTGGCGGACTGGTGGGGGAGGGCAAGGCGGAGTATTTCGCAACGATGGGGCTGCGCGCGCTCGCAACCGTTGCAAGATTTACCCTGATCACCAACGAAGGTGCAGGCGGACTATCGGTGGCGAAACTGGCAATGTCAGATGCCATGCTGGCGTTTCCGATCATCGCAAAGCCCGATATCGGCTGGTGCGGGTTCGGTGTGCGGTTGATCCGCAGCGATACGGAGCTTACGAGCTATCTGGAGCATTTCCCGCTCGGGGAACGGATCGTTCTGCAATGCTTCCTGCCGCAAGACGGAGAGGCCGGAATTTTCTACGTCCGCATGCCCGGGGCAACAAAGGGCAGGCTGATCGGCATTCTGCTACGCCATTTTCCCCGCATCGTCGGCGACGGCGTTCGCAGCATTGCGGAACTGATCGCCGCCAGTCCGCGTCTGCATCGTCTTGGCCGGGACGGGCTGAGTGAGGCGTGCTGCGATACTGCCGCCATCCCGCCAGCTGGCCATGTCGTTCGTATTTCGACCGTTGGTTCGACCCGCGTCGGCGGGCTTTACGAGGACGGGTCGGATCTGATCACGCCTGCGCTGACCGACGCCATCGACGCGATTGCTCAGGATATGACCGAGTTTCATATCGGGCGGTTCGATGTGCGCTTCGACAGCGCCGCGGCGTTGGCGCGTGGCGCCGGATTCACCATCATTGAGGTCAACGGCTCCGGGTCGGAAGCGGTGCACGCTTGGGACCCGAAATTTTCGCTGCGCCAGGCCTTTGCGATCGTGTTCGCCAAGCAACGCGTGCTGTTTGCCATCAGCCATGCCATGCGCTGCCGCGGCCATCGTCCGGTGGGGATCCGCAAGCTGACACAATTGTTTCTTCGCCAACATCACCTCATCGGGCGCTATCCGCCGTCCAACTAATATTTATTGAAAAGATTCATCATGAGCGCGACAAGCAGTTCCAATGATTTTCCGGTTGTCTGTGTTGGCGGTTCGGCCGGCGGCTTGGACGCATACACGCGACTTCTGCAGAATCTGCCTGCCGACATGGGCGTTGCCATTGTCATTGTTAATCACCTGCGCACTGTTGCCACCCTGCTCCACGAGCTTCTGCCGAAATACACCACCATGCCGGTTGAGCTGATTACGGAAGGGCTGGTCGTCAAGCCCAACCATGTCTTCATTATTCCGGAAAAACGCGATCTGCACGTGCTCGACGGCATGTTCCGGTTGGAGCCGATTTCCAAGCCGCATGGTTGGCCGGATGTCATTACTGTGTTTCTCCGCTCGTTTGCCGCGAACTGGCATGGCAAGCTGATTGCGGTGATTGTGTCCGGCTATGATGGCGATGGGGCGGCCGCATTGTGCGAAATCAGGGATATTGGCGGCACGACGATCGCCCAGAAGGCCGCCACCGCAAGCGTCCCGGATATGCCCGAAAGCGCGATCGACAGCGGCTGTATTGATTTCGTGCTGTCCCCAGAAGACATCGCCAAGCAGATCATCCGCATTGCCCATGCAGAAGCCACCGGGGCGTCCGCAATAGAATTGGCCGCGGCTGGACGGGAGACCGCGTTGCGGATGGTGCCCGGCTGATATGGCCGGCACCGATGCCCCCACCCCGCTGCTCCGGCGGGTACTGACCTTCTGGCCGCTGGTATTCTATGGGCTGGCCGTTATTGTCGGCGCCGGCATTTATGTCGCGCTGGGCGCGGTGGTGCGACGGGCTGGCGAGGCAGCGCCACTGTCGTTTCTGCTTGCCGGCGTGACCGCCGGACTAACTGGATTGTGTTATGCCGAGCTTGCCGGTCGGTTCCCGGAAGCTTCCGGCGGTGTGGCTTATGTGCGGCACGGCTACGGCTCGAACCGATTAGCGCAGATCGTCGGCGCAATGATTGCGGCATCGGTCGCCATCGCCGCCGCCTCGATCGCATTGGGATCGGTGCATTATCTGGTCATCCTCGTGCCGATTGTGCCGCCGGTAATGATCGTGGCGATGGTCGGCGGCTTCACCTTGGTGGCGATGCTCGGGGTTCGGGAGAGTGTCGGGCTGGCTGCGGTGATGGGTGTCCTCGAAATTGCCGGGCTGATCGCCGCGACTGTGAACGGCCTGCTGATTGCGCCGGACTTCAATCTGGGAGGGATTTGGCCGAGCGATCTTCAGGCCTGGCGCGGCGTTGTCGCCGGCGCGTTCATCGCATTTTTCGCCTTTATCGGCTTCGAAACCCTGGCCAACCTCGCCGAGGAGGTGAAGGAGCCGCAGCGCACCTTGCCACGTGGCATTGTCACCGCCATCGCGCTCAGCGTGGTGATTTATGTCGCTGTCGCAACCGCTGCCGTGTTGGCAGACCGGCAAGGGGAAACCCCATTGCTCGATCTGTTTGAAGGGCCGAGCGCCACGGTTTTCGCGGCCATCGGCGGGATAGCAGTGGCGAATGGCGTTCTGGTCCAGATTGTCATGCTCGGCCGACTGTTTTACGGCATGGCACGCAACGGCCAGTTGCCGGAAGCGCTGGGGGTGGTCCATCCGCGCACCGCCACCCCGATGCGCGCTACCCTGCTCGCCGGCGCAATCATCCTGGCGGTCGCCTTGCTGGTGCCGTTTGAGCATCTGCTGCTCGCGGCCAACGCGATGGCTTTGAGCGTGTTCGTGCTTGTCGATATTGCGCTGTTGCTGGTGCATCGGCGCGGTCCGGCAATGCCCGGCGCGTTCAGCATCCCGCACTGGATTCCGTATGCCGCAGCCCTTCTGTCAGCGACCTTGCTTTTGGCGGCAATGATTGGCGTCGGATAGCGCCGAGCGGATTATTTCAGCCAGGCGATGCCGAGTGCCCCAGGCGCAAGAACCCACGTCGCCCAAATCAGCGCCGAGGCGATGTTGGCTATTTGAAATGGAATCTGGGGCATATTGCAAATTCCGGCGGCGAGCGGCAGCACAGACCCGAAAGGCCCGACGAGGCGCCCAAGAAAGACGCCGCCAACCCCCCATTTCCGAAAGAATGCGACGCTTTTGACGAGCATTTCGGGATGGCGTGATAATGGCCAAAAATGAGCCAACGCGCCGTGAAAATGCCCGCCAAGCCAATAAGATGCCCACCCACCCATCGCCGCCCCGAGCGCGGCGGCGGTCCAAATTGCCCAAAACCCAATGCCACTGGCGCCGATTACCCCGCCAATCCCAAGCAGAATAATCGTCGCCGGCAGCAGCACTGAAATGAAGGCAGTCGATTCGCCAAACGCGAGCACAAAGGCCAGGGGCGCCGCCCAGGCTTCGTGCTCGCGGATGAAGGCGACGATGGTCGCGTAGTACGCCTCGATGGTCGCCTCCGTTGCGGTCGGGCTTTTAACGAAACCGCTTAAAGTGGTGTCGCCATTTTTACATCATGCCCATACGGCCCCAGCCGCCAAACAGCCACATCAGCACCAGAATGAGCACAACGAGCCCGAGGACACTGCCGCTACCGCTGCTTCCATAACGACCATGGGCATAATAGCCACCGCCGCCGAAGACGAGGACCAGCACGATAATGATCAGAATTAAACCCATTGGAGCTCTCCTTGATATAATTGAGAGCGCTCAAGTTAACCAATTTGTCATGGTCAGCACAGGATCGGAAAGTACTTAGAACATCATCCGACCGGGCTTGCCCTGTTTGATCGGATAAAGATGATCGTGATTACAGAACGCTAGAGCGTGTCCGCTGATTCAATAACGAACCACGCTTTAGTCGAAACATTGCGTTTGCGGCATCAGGCGGCCGATCGTGATGCGGCCATACATCATGACGCGCCGATTAATATTCCGGTTGCGAAGACCAATGCACCGCCGAAGCCGATTTGCAGCGCCGCCGCCAAGGGCGGGGTGTCCATGTATTTCCAGCGGATCCAAGTGATGATCCCAAGCTCGACCACCACTACTATAATCGCCAGAATGGTGGCGGTGACGAAATTATGAATCAGGAACGGCAAAGTGTGGCCGATCCCGCCCAGCGTGGTCATGATGCCGCATATTGCGCCGCGCATCCAAGGTGCGCCGCGCCCGGTCAGGCTGCCGTTATCGGACACGGCTTCGGCAAAGCCCATCGAAATGCCCGCGCCAAGGGATGCCGCCATTCCAACCAGGAAGGCATCCCAGGAATTGCCGGTCGCGAAGGCCGCCGCGAACACCGGCGCCAAGGTGGACACCGACCCATCCATCAGCCCAGCCAGCCCCGGCTGAATGAAGCGCAGAACGAACATGCGCCGTGCAGCCTCGTCTTCCTGCAACCGGACCGATTCCGGCAGGTTTTCCGCCATCAACCGTTCGGCCATGTGTTCGTGCGCGACCTCGGCCTCTGCGAGATCGCCGAGTAATTTGCGGACCGGGGCGTCGGTGCTGCGGCCGGCCGCGGTGCGGTAGAAACGCGCCGCTTCGATTTCCATCAGTTCGGCCTGGCGCCGCACACTATCAAGGCTCAG
>JACMOQ010000339.1 GCA_014377905.1 Acetobacteraceae bacterium
ATTGATCCGGACGGCATCATCGACACACGGTTCCTGCCGATCAGATGACGGTTACCACGGCGGCGATCATTCCGCTGGTGGCCCGCCGAGATGATAGGTGCCCTGGCATCACCGCCCTGTCCCTTGAGGGCCTCTCAATATCCTGGCTAGTCGGCCAGCGGGAGAGATGGTTATTGGCTTGGCGCCAGTCCATGTTCTAATACCGCCTATGATCGATGTCCGCGAACCCATTCTGCACCCGGTGCCAATTGCCGATCTACGCCCGACCCAGATCACGGTCGGCATGCGGGAGGTTGCGGCCAAGCGAAACGCGTGGCGCAAGCGCGGTCTAGTCGCGGGGGAAAAGTTCCTCGGCGAGCACATGATTCCGGTGATCCAGGGACCTAAAGACCGATTGTACATTGTCGATCACCATCATCTCGCCCGTGCTTTGTACGATGAAGGTGTGGCAAGCGTGCTGGTCACGCAAATGGCGAATTTGCGTCGGTTGGATCAGGACGAGTTCTGGTCGGTAATGGATAACCGCCGCTGGATGCATCCATTTGATGCGCGCGGCATCCGGCGCGGCACCAAGGATATTCCTAAATCGGTCAGCGGCATGGTGGATGATCCGTTTCGCTCGCTCGCGGGTGAACTGCGCCTCGCCGGCGGCTATGCGAAGGATACCTCGCCGTTCAGTGAATTTGTGTGGGCCGATTTCCTGCGTCGCCGCATCAAACAAAAGCGGATTGAGGCCAATTTCGCCGCTGCCCTCGCCGACGCGCTGGTGCTGGCCAATAGTGAGGCCGCCGATTATCTGCCGGGCTGGTCCGGTCCGGTGGCACGCTGACGCACGCTTATTTCGGTCCTGGATCTTCCGGCGGCGCCACACGTTCAATCCACGCCGAGGCCGATCGTAAGCCAAGATGGGCGAAGAACACGATCAGCGTCAGCCCGACCGCGAGGCCAAATTCTCCCAAGCCCGCCGCCATGCCAACCGCTGCGACCGCCCAGAAGGTCGCTGCGGTCGACAATCCGCGGACCTGTGCGCCAAGATGCATGATAACGCCCGCGCACAGAAACCCCACCCCGGTCGCGATCGCGCCGAGGGCAGCGCCGGGGTTGCCTCCTCCATAGGCGATCGCAAGATGGGCAAACACCGATGCCGCCGCCGACACCAGCGTGCAGGACCGTAATCCGCCGGGATGGCGACGCCATTCCCGCTCGGCACCGATCGCTGCACCCAAAGCGCCGGCAATCATCAGCCCGACGATATCCAATGATGGGGAAGGGATGATCATGTTATCATTGTAGCATATAGCTGCCCTGCGCGGCAGATAGGCGTTGCCCCGCATTGACCGGGGCGATCTGGGGCCTAGGCTCCGGCAAATTGATACGGGAGAGTTTAGTGAGTGCTACGCGCCCATTCCGTGCCTTGATCTGGTTTGCGGTCGCCCTGCCGGTTGCTGCTTGCACCAAAATGGGTGCGAATTTCATCCCGCCCGAACCGAACTGGAAACCCAAGACCCTGGGCGACAACGGCACCCCGTCCAAGGACGAGAAAAGCCGGCCGGTGGCGACTGCGGTCGATCCGGCCTGGTGGAAACTGCTCGGCGACCCGCTGCTCACCGCGCTGCAAGACCGGCTTGCCGAAGGTAACCTCGATCTTCGTCTCGCCGCCATCCGCCTCAGCGAAGCCCGAGCGCAGCTTGGCGTCGCCGATGCCGCCGGCCAGCCCAACCTCAATCTCAATGGCGCCGCCAATCGCGCCAAGCAAAGTCGGGAAGGCACCCTCGGCCTTACCCCCAACGCCACCGGCCCCGGCTCGCGTCTGCGCCAGCCTTATACTTTGTTTCAGACCGGCTTTGACGCGAGTTGGGAGTTTGATCTGTGGGGCCGCGTCGCCCGCTCGGTCGAAGCCGCCGAAGCTGGGGTAACGGCCAGCGAAGACAGCGTCCGCGATGTGTTGGTCACGGCCTCCGCCGAACTCGCCCGCGACTATATTCGCCTGCGCGGCGCGCAACGGAAATTGCAGATCACCCGTGCCAATCTGGATATCGCCCGCCAGAGCCTGAGCCTGACCCAGGCGCGCGCGGCAGGCGGCCTCACCACCGATCTCGATGTCGCCAATGCTGCCGCCCTGGTCGCGACGATTGAAGCGCAATTGCCTGCCCAGGAACAGGGCCAGGCCGAACTGGTCAACGCCATCGCGTGGCTGTTGGGTGCCGCCCCGCAAACCATGACGGCTGAACTTGCCGCCCCGCGCGCAGTGCCGCCGGTGCCGCCGGCAGTGCCGGTTGGTGTGCCGTCCGATCTCGCCCGGCGCCGCCCGGATATTCGCGTCGCCGAGGCCAAGCTGCATATTGCCACTGCCAACACCGGCGTGGCCGTCGCAGATTTCTACCCGCGGGTTACGCTGGGTGGCTTTGGTGCGTTGCAGGGTTTGAGCCTGGGCAATATCGCCGATCTCGCGCCCGCGATGGCCTATTCCTTCGGGCCGAGCGTAACGCTGCCGATCTTCGATGGTGGGGTCCGCAAGCGGACGCTGGACCTGCGGGAGGCTCAGCAACAGGAAGCCGCCCTGTTCTATCAGCGCACCGTACTGGTTGCGTTGCACGAAGTTGACAACGCGTTGACTGCCTACGCGACCGAACAACGCCGCCGCGCGAAGCTCGAAGCGGCGGTCGTGCAGGGGCGCCGCGCCTTGGGGCTCGCACGGATGCGCTACGAGCAGGGGGTGGCGGATTTCCTCCAGGTGCTGACCACGCAACGGGTGCTGCTGGCGTCCGAGCAGGAATTGGCTGACAGCACGACGGCTGTTTCGACCAATTTCGTTCAGTTGTACAAAGCTCTGGGTGGCGGTTGGGGGGAATGATTAGGGTGACCCGAAGCTGAACAGCGGCGCTTTCGTGATGAAACCCTTGGGCGTAGACTGAAAAGGTGAGATGTTTGCCGGCACCGCCAGCAAGCGCAGTAACTGCCACCGGAGGGCGCGATGCAGTGGGACCCAACGCAATATCTGCGCTTTACCGACGAACGCTTGCGCCCGGCGCTCGACCTGTTGGCGCGGATCGATGCCGCGACACCAACCCATGTTATCGATCTCGGCTGTGGGCCGGGCAATGTGACGACGATTCTTAAGCAACGCTGGCCGGCCGCAGATGTGCTTGGGTTGGACAACTCGGCCGCAATGTTGGATCGGGCACGGATCGCAGCGCCAGATTGCCGGTTTGCCGCCGCCGATTTCGGCACCTGGCAGGCCGAAAAACCAATCGACGTGCTCTACACCAATGCAGCTCTCCATTGGCTCGGCGACCACGACATTCTGTTCCCGCGCCTGGTTGGGCAACTCGCCCGCGGTGGCACGTTGGCGGTGCAAATGCCGGCGATGCATAACGAACCGCTGCGGGCGGCCCAGTATGATGTCGTCGCCGCCGGCCCCTGGGCCGCGGCGTTGCGCGGCGTTGGCTCGGCGCAGTCGATCCTGACGGCCGGTCAATACTGGGATATTCTGCGGCCGCGCTGCAAAACGCTGGATATCTGGGAGACGACCTATCTCCATGCCCTGCAGGGCGATAACGCCGTCGCGCAATGGGCGAGCGGCACCAGCCTGCGCCCGTTCCTCGATGCGCTGTCGGGCGATTTGCGTGACGGGTTTTTTGCCGCCTATGCCGAATTAATGGGCAGGGTCTATCCACGCCGCGCCGATGGCAGCACATTATTGCCGTTCCGCCGCCTGTTCATCCTGGCGACGGTGTGATGCTACTCGACCGGATGGCGGGTCCGTTGGGCGAGATGCTCCTGGTCACGGACTCTGTGGGCGTGTTGCGGGCACTTGATTTCGCCGATTGCGCGGATCGGATGTGGCGGCTGACGAAGGCCGAGGTCACGCCGGGCGCGGCGCCGGTCGCAATCCGCCAGGCGTTGGCCGATTATTTTGCGGGCGATCTGGCGGCCCTCGCGCGAATTTCCTGGGACGGCGGCGGCACTGCTTTCCAGCGCATGGTGTGGGCGGCGCTGGTCGCGATCCCGGCGGGGACTACCATGACCTATGGCGCGCTCGCGGGCCAGATCGGCCGGCCGGCCGCGATCCGGGCACTGGGGGCGGCGAACGGCGCCAACCGGATCAGCATTGCGGTGCCGTGCCATCGGCTGATCGGTGCCGATGGCAGTTTGACCGGATACGGAGGCGGCCTGTGGCGCAAGGCCTGGTTGTTGCGGCACGAGGGTGGCTTCACCCCCGCCGCACATTCCATGGGTACGACCCAATCCCCGGCAACGCCCCGGTGATGTCGCGGCCGTAGGTTGCAAACGTCGTATATTGCCCAAGCGGCACAAAAGGCGGATCGTCGAACAGCACCTGCTGGATACGATCATAAATGCCTTGCTCATTGCCGCCGGCCTCGGTGTCGAGCCATTCCTGGGTCAGCGTTTCAATTTCCGGCTTGGTGTACCAGCCGGTCCAGCCCTTTTCGCCCATGCCACGGACATAAAGGTTTAACGCCGGACTCGCCATCGACACCATCGATCCGGCGGTGTGGAACAGGCTCCACCCGCCTTTGTCGACCGGGCCGCGATTGGTGATGCGTTGGATCATGGTGCCCCAATCCATCGCCTGGAAGTCGAGGTTCATGCCAAGCCGGCGCATCAAATCGCCGCTGACCTGGCCGAAAGCGTTGTGGTGGTGGATATCGGTTGGCACCAGCAGCGCGATTTTCTCGCCATTATACCCCGCGTCCGCAATCGCACGCTTGGCGGCGGTGAGGTTCTCGGGCATCGGCATTGCCGGCGTGCCGAAGGTTTCTGATACGTTGGGCGCCCCGCAGGGGAAATAGGCGCGACATTTGCGCCAGGCGTCCGCGCCTTCACCAGCGCCAGCCAGCATGAAATCGGCCTGGTTGGCGGCGGCGAGCACCGCGCGGCGCAGCTTGATGTTGTTGAACGGCGCCTGCAGATGGTTGAAGCGCATGATGCCGATCCAGCCGAACGGGTCTTTCGATTCAAGCCGCAGATTGCGCGAGGTTTTCACCAGGTCGCGCAGATCGGCCGGCGTTGATTCCCACCAATCCATCTCGCCGGACTGCATCGCCGCAATCGCGGTGCCGGGGTCGGGCATGGTGTGCCATTCCACCCGCTCGAAATGGGCGATCTTGCTGCCGGCGGTGCGGTCGGCTTTCTCCGGGCGCGCCACGTAGCGGTCGAACTTACGGTAGCTGACAAAGCTGCCGGGGTTGAATTCATCCTTGTTGAAACGATAAGGGCCGGAGCCGACCATTTCAGTGAGCGCGGTAAACGGATCGGCGCCACCAAAACGTTCCGGCATCATCATGCAGGGCAGGGCGGAGGTGCGGGCCAACGCTTCCAGCAGGCGGGGGAAGCGGCGCTTGAAGCTGAACCGAATGGTGCGATCGTCCGGTGCGTCCAGCGTATCGAGGGCGATATTCATCATCGCCCCGAACGCGTCGCGCTTGGCCCAGCGCTTGATGCTGGCCACGCAATCCTGGGCGCGCACCGGCGTGCCGTCATGGAACCACAGATTTTCGCGCAGCGTGATGTTCCAGACCCGCCAATCGCTATCAACCGTATGTCCGGCAGCCATTTGCGGTGCCGGCCGCCAATCCGATCCCGTGGCGTAGAGCGTATCAAAGACGTGATAAGCGTGGTTGCCGGTGACCAGCGAGGCGGTCCACACCGGGTCGAGCACGGTCAGGCCAGTGTTGGGAATGAAGCGCAATACGCGCGGGTCCCGGCGCTGGGCGCGCGAAACTGTGGGGGCTGCGAGGGCTGCCACACCGATAAGTGCGGCGCGGCGGGTTGGTCCCGACATGATTTTGTGTCCTTTGGGCGTTTTGATCCTCGGGGGATGAGGCTACAGCACAGGCCATTGGGGTGGAAGGTCCGCGGTGTTTGGAAGCAATCAAGCGCGCCCTCAATGAAAATTCCGGCTGACAGTGCGAAGCTCCCGGTCCCCAACACTGTGTAATAATGTGTCCAAATTAAACAATTCATCGACTACCACATGCACCACTTCGCCCTCGCGCTGCACCCGGCCCGAAACGGCGAGCATGGCGCTTGTCAGGATCAGCCGGCGCTGACGTTCAAAGACGTCGGGCCACACCACCAGATTGGCGATGCCGGTTTCGTCTTCGATGGTGATGAACAGCACCCCCTTCGCCGATCCCGGTCGTTGCCGCACCAGCACCAGCCCGGAAATGGTCAGCTTTGCGCCATCACGCGCTCGCAGGGTTTGCGCACATGGCACGATGCGTTGGGCGGCGAGGTCAGCGCGCAGGAAGCTCACCGGATGGGCGCGCAGGCTGAGGCCGGTGGTGGCGTAATCCTCGACCACCTCCCCCCCATCGGTCATCGGGCGCAGCACTACGGCCGGTTCGATCTGCGGGGCAAATAATGGCAGAATTTCGTGATCGAGCGCCCGGATTGCCCAGATCGCCGCCCGCCGTGACAGGCCGAGCCCGGCGAAGGCGTCGGCGTTGGCAAGGTGTTCCAGCGCGGCGAGCTTCACCCCCGCGCGGCGCCACAAATCGTCGATGCTGGCAAACTGCGCCCCCCCCCGGGCGGCGATCATCGCGGCACCATCGGCGTTGGCCAGGCCATGCACCAGGCAAAACCCAAGCCGCACCGCAAGGTCAGGCTCCAGGGTGCAATCCCAGCGCGATGCGTTGACATCGATCGGGCGCACCACCACCCCATGCGCCCGGGCATCCGCCACCAGCTGCGCCGGCGCATAGAATCCCATTGGCTGGGCATTGAGAATGGCGGCGAGGAACACCTCCGGATGCCAGTTTTTCATCCAGCAACTGGCGTAGACAATCAGCGCGAACGATGCCGCGTGGCTTTCCGGAAAGCCATAGGACCCGAAGCCCTCAATCTGAGCGAAGGTGCGTTCGGCGAAGGCTTGTGTGTAGCCACGCGCGACCATGCCGCGCACCATCTTGTCGCGAAACGGGGCGACGCCGCCAGTGAGCTTGAAGGTTGCCATGGCGCGCCGCAGTTGGTCGGCCTCGGACGGGGTGAAGCCGGCGCACACGATCGCCACCCGCATCGCCTGTTCCTGGTACAGCGGCACGCCAAGGGTTTTGCCGAGCACGGGGGCCAATTCCGGGTTGGGAAAATCCACCCGTTCGCGGCCCTCGCGCCGGCGCAGATAGGGATGCACCATGTCGCCCTGGATCGGGCCGGGGCGAACGATGGCGACCTCGATCACCAGATCGTAGAAACACGCGGGCTTCAATCGCGGCAGCATCGCCATCTGGGCGCGCGACTCGATCTGGAACACCCCCACCGTGTCGGCCTTCTGGATCATCTTGTAGGTGGCTTTGTCCTCGGCTGGGATAGTGGCAAGGTCGAGCCTGATGCCCTTGTGATCGGCCAGCAGATCGAAGGCGCGGCGCATGCAGCCCAGCATACCAAGGCCCAGCACGTCGACCTTCATGAATTTCAGCGCGTCGATATCGTCCTTGTCCCATTCGATAATGGCGCGATCCTGCATCGCCGCCGGCTCGATTGGCACCAGTTCGTCCAGCCGGTCCTGGGTCAGCACAAATCCGCCGGGATGCTGGGATAAATGCCTCGGCGTGCCGATCAGCTGTCGCGCGAGATCGAGCGCAAGCTGCAAGCGGCGGTCTTCGAGATTGAGGTTGAGATCGGCGGCGTGGCTTTCATTCACCCCATCCTCGCCCCAATGCCAGACCTGTTCGGCAAGCGCCTTGGTGATGTCCTCGGTCAGGCCCAATGCCTTGCCAACCTCGCGCATCGCCCCCCGGGCGCGATAGCGGATCACCGTCGCGCACAACGCCGCCCGCTCGCGGCCATAGGTTTGGTAGATCCACTGGATGACCTCCTCGCGCCGTTCATGCTCGAAATCCACATCGATATCGGGCGGTTCGCGGCGTTCCTGCGACACGAAGCGCTCGAACAGCAGATCATGGCGTTCGGGATCGATCGAGGTAATGCCGAGCACGTAGCACACTGCCGAATTCGCCGCCGAACCGCGCCCCTGGCATAAAATCCCCTGGCCGCGGGCGAAACGGACAATAGCATCCACGGTCAGGAAATAGGGTTCGTATTCAAGGGTCTCGATCAGCTTTAGTTCGTGCAGCAAGGCGGCCTGGGTCTTGGCGGGAATGCCATTGGGATAGCGTTCCGCCGCCCCCAGCCAGGTGCGGCGGGCGAGTTCCTGTAACGGGGTGACGCCAGGGGTGGCAACTTCGTTGGGGTATTGGTAGCGCAATTCCCCGAGCGAGAACCGGCAGCGATCGGCGATTGCGACCGATCGGGCGATGGCGTCCGGCCAGCGCGCGAATAGCCGCGCCATTTCGGACGGTGCTTTCAAGTGCCGATCGGCGTTACGCTCGCGCCGGAAGCCCAATGCGTCGATCGTGCAGCCTTCGCGGATGCAGGTCACCACGTCCTGCAGGATGCGGCGGTCCGGCGCGTGGAACAGCGCATCATTGGTGGCAACGATGGCGACCCGCGCCTGGGCGGCCAGACTGGCCAGATCGTGCAGGCGCAGCGCATCGCCAGGACGCCGCCGCAAGGTCAATGCCAGCGACGCCCGCTCACCAAAAATGTCGCCGAGGCGGCGCAAATTCCCGGTGCATGCCGCGCCAGGCACCAGAATCGCCATCAGGCCATCCGCATGGGCCGTTACATCATCCCAATCCAAGGTGCAGCCGCCCTTGCCGGCGCGTGACTTGCCCAAAGTCAGCAATCGGCACAGCCGCGCGTAGCCAGCGCGATCGGTCGGGTAGACCAGCAAAACCGCGCCGCACACCAGATCAAGCCGGCAGCCGATGATGGCGCGGATGCCCGCCGCCTCGGCCGCCAAATGCGCCCGCACGCTGCCGGCGAGCGATGCCCGGTCGGTGATCGCCAGCGCGTTCAGGCCAAGGGCTGCCGCGGTTGCAAATAATTCATCGCAGCTTGATGCGCCGCGCAGAAAGGAGAAATGCGAGGCGGCTTGAAGCTCGGCATAGGCCGGTTTCATGCGGGTTCTCTTTAGAACAAAAAGAGAACATAAAGCATCACGCAGGCTTAGGCAAGGTCCTTCCTTGCTTTCAAACCGCCCGCGACGCTTGCTTAAATATCCACTTCCGCCACCAGCTTGGCGTTTTCCTGAATGAACTGAAACCGCAGCTCCGGCCGCCGTCCCATCAGGCTTTCCACCAGATCATTGGTCCGCGCCCGTTCATCTGACGGCGTCATCATTTTCAGCAGCGTGCGCTTTTTCGGATCCATCGTGGTTTCCTTCAGCACCGCGGCCGGCATTTCGCCCAAGCCCTTGAATCGGCTGACATCGATCTTGGCATTGGGTTTGAACAACGCCCGCTTTTTCACCAGATCGTTATCATCCATCGCGTAAACTGACTTCGCCCCCTGAACCAACCGGTACAACGGCGGCTGGGCAAGATACAGATGCCCGGCGCGCACCAGCTCCGGCAGTTCACGGTAGAAAAACGTCATCAGCAGGGATGCGATATGGGCGCCGTCCACGTCAGCGTCGGTCATCACGATAATCCGGCCATAGCGCAGCCTTGTGCGGTCAAACCGGTCACCGACGCCGCAGCCGAGCGCTTCAATGAGGTCTTTAAGTTCCTGATTTTGTCGTAGTTTTTCGGTCGAGGCACTCGCGACGTTCAGAATTTTGCCGCGCAACGGCAGCACTGCCTGGGTCGCCCGGTCACGCGCCTGTTTGGCCGATCCGCCGGCGCTGTCGCCTTCGACCAGGAACAACTCGGTGCGGGCAGCGTCTTCGACAGAACAATCAGCAAGCTTGCCGGGCAGGCGCAGACGCCGTGTCGCGGTCTTGCGTGGGGTGACTTTCAATTCCTTGCGGCGAATGCGTTCCTCGGCGCGCTCGATAACGAAGCTCAGCAGATTATCGGCAAGCGTCGGATCGCCCGCGAGGAAATGGTCGAACCGGTCCCGCAGTGCCTGTTCCACCAGCTTGGCCGCTTCCGGTGAGGTCAGTTTTTCCTTGGTCTGGCCCTGAAATTGCGGATCGCGCAGGAAGACCGATAATTTGGCGACCAACCCGGTGGCGACATCGTCGGCGACCACCGAATTGGCGCGCTTGTTGCCGCGATGCTCGCCCCAACCGCGCAACCCGCGCAGCAAGGCATTGCGAAACCCGGTTTCATGGGTGCCGCCTTGCGCGGTCGGCACGGTGTTGGCGTAGCTATGCAGGAAGCCGTCGCCTTGTTCGAGCCAGGCCACCGCCCATTCCAGCCGTCCGGCCGGGCGGCCATCGGCCGCCGCTGCAAGATCGCCCTCGCCGGACCATGGGGTGGCGACCAGTGCGGCCCCGCCAATATCGGCTTCGAGCGAGTCGCGCAGACCGCCGGGGAAGTGCAGGACCGCCTGGGCGGGGGTGTCGTCCCGGATCAGTTCCGGCGCGCAGGACCAGCGGATTTGCACCCCGCGAAACAGATAGGCCTTCGATCGGCACAGCCGATACAGGCGCGCGGCGATAAATGGCAGCTTGCCGAAAATCTGCTCATCGGGATGAAAACGGATTTGCGTGCCGCGCCGGTTCTGAATTGCGCCGGCATTGACCAGCTTGGTGGTCGGCTTGCCACGGGCGTAGCTCTGTTTCCACAGCACCCGGTCGCGCGCGACCTCAACCTCCATCACATCGGACAACGCATTGACAACCGACGACCCCACGCCGTGCAGGCCGCCCGACGTATCATAGGCCTTGCCGCTGAACTTGCCGCCCGAATGCAAAGTGGTGAGAATAACCTCCAACGCACTGAGGTTCTTGAATTTGGGATGCGGATCGACCGGAATGCCGCGCCCATTGTCGCGCACAACCAGCCAGTTGCCGGCTTCTAACGACATTTCGATGGTGCTGGCATGGCCGGCAACCGCCTCATCCATCGCGTTATCTAGAACCTCGGCGGCGAGGTGATGCAAGGCCGCTTCATCAGTGCCGCCAATATACATGCCGGGCCGACGGCGTACGGGCTCAAGCCCCTCAAGGACCTCAATATCCTTGGCGGTATAGTCGTTACCAGTCGCATCGGCTTTGGCGCCACCGAAAAGATCGTTCATGCTGTGTTCCCGTTCTGGGGGGGACTTTAGCCAAAGCAACCCCTTCGCTGCAACCTAGTTCAGGCGCGGCCCGTCCGGCAGCCGATGCGGGGCGACGGCAATAAATCGGCTCGGCGCAATCGGCGTGCCAATATGCAGCGCCATCGCCTGCGCCAACACCGCGCGATCGGCGCCGCTGAGGCGGGTTGCCTCACGCAGATGGTCGGTCCAGTTTTCCACCGTCCATACCTCGACCCAGCCATCGGCATGGGCGATGTCCTCGTATAGCTGCCAGCCGACCGCGCCGGCGCGGCTCCTGACATCGCGCACCTCGACCATCGCGGCGAGGAATTTATCGGTGTTGACGATGTCAATACGGTAGCGCTGCCATTCCATTACCCGGTTGCGCGCAGCACTCACCAGCCCGATCAGTTCGGGATCAACAGCCTCGGGGACAGGGGGGGCGTCACGCGGCATGGGGGAGATCGTCGTCGATTCGGTGTCGATATTGGCGCCGCGGGCGAGCACTGACAGCGCCACCCCGGTGGCCGCCGCGGCCAGCATGGCGTGCGACAGGCCAATCTGGGTCCCGAGCCAGCCCCAGAACAACGTGCCGACGATCATCGCGAAATTGAAGCCAAGCTGATAAATCGCCAATGCCCGTGACCGCACCCAGGGCGGTGCCGCCATCTGGGCGGCGCCTTGTGCCACCGAGGCTGCCGCCACCCAGCCGATGCCGAACAGAACCATGCCCAAAGCCGCCACCAGCCAATGCTGGGCAATGCCGACCAGCGCCATGCCGAGGCAACTGATAATACCCGAGCCGAACACCGTGTTGCCGCGCGAAAACCGGTGGCGGATTTGCGGCAGCAGCAAACCCGCCGTCACGCCGCCAGCGCCCATCAGCCCAAGCAGCAAGCCGTAGGTGCCGGCTTCCATGTGCAGGTGCTGTTTGACGAACAACGGCAGCATAGCCCAAGGCGCGGCGGCGGGGAAGAAAAAGCACCCGCTGCGGATCATCGCCGCCTGCATCACCTTGGTATGGCGCACAAAACGCACCCCGGCCCGCATCGCCGCCACCAGATGCTCGCGCGGAAGGCTTGGACTGCGGGCTCGGCGATGCCAGCTCATTAAAGCTATGATCACAGCCAGATAGCTCAGTGCATTGAGCCCGAAGGCGAGCGCCGGTCCGCCCATCAGCACCAGCACCCCAGCCAATGCCGGCCCAACCGCGCGGGCCAGATTAAAGCCGATGCCGTTGAGGGTGATTGCCTGCACCAGATCACGGCGCGGCACAGCTTCGGCCATCACCGAGCCCCAGGCCGGGTTGTTCATCGCCTGGCCCAACCCGATGGCAAAGGTGAAGCCCAGCAGCAACACCGCATCTGTCAACCCGGCGTAGGTCAGCAATGCCAAACCACCAGCAGCGGCGAGCATCCAGCCCTGGGTAATCATGATAAAAAGCCGACGATCGACGATATCGGCGAGCGCGCCGGCCGGCAGGGCCAGCAGCAACATCGGAAGGATGGTGGCCAACTGCACCATGCTGACTGTCAACGCATCGGGCGCCAGTGTGGTCATCAACCAACCCGCGCCGGTATTCTGCAGCCACACGCCCATCGAGACCACCAGATTGGTCGTCCACAACAGGCGAAACAGCTTATGTCGCAGGGGGGCTACGGCGGCGGGAAGTTTCATCGCCGCATCCTTGCCTGAACCCGCGGCAAGCGCATAGCGCGATCTGGTATCACCCGCCCGTGGGCAGGCCGATCACGCCTAGCGCGGGGTGATCTTACGCAGAGCTTCAACGAGGTTTTTGATCTCGGATTGGGGTATCATCAGATCCAGCACGTCTTCAGCCTTGCCTTCCGCGTCAAGCTGCGCGAACGCGATCCGCAACACACCGTTGTGCAGCCCGATGCTGCGGGCGATATCGGCGAATACGCGGGCTTTCGACATTATAAGGCTCCGGATCTTGAATGCGATTTGCTGTCTAACGAACGCTCCGAACCTTGTATATCCCTCTCAAAAAAAATTCCTTGAATTTTGGTAATTTATTATTTCTTGGAAAATGCTCGATGTGGCCTACGCCGCACCCATATACTAGCGACCCAGAAATACCGGCCGCCGCTTCTCATTGAAGGCCAAAACACCTTCACGCCGATCATCGGTTGGCGGCAATCGGTTATAGGCCTCGATTTCAAACATCAACCCGCTGGCGAGGTCGGTTTGCATCCCGACATTTACCGATTGCTTGATCTGGCGCACCGATAACGGCGCGTTGCCGGCAATCCGCAGCGCAGTATCAAGCACCGCCGGCAGCAATCCCTCCGGCGTGCAAACCTCATTCACCACGCCCCATTCCAACGCCTGCGCGGCGGTAAACGGGCGCCCGGTAAGCAGAATTTCCTTGGCCCTGCGAAGGCCGGCGGCGCGCGGCATGTTCTGGGTGCCACCAGCGCCCGGCATGATCCCGAGCGTCACCTCGGTCAGCGCGAATCTCGCATTTTCGGACGCATAGGCAAAATCGCAACACAACGCCATCTCGCAGCCGCCGCCATAGGCCGCGCCGTTGATCGCCCCGATCACCGGGATCGGGCAGGCGATCATCGCGCGCACCTGGCGCTCGAAGATCAAATGCTGGGCCTGCCATTGCGCGTCCGTCATGCCCTGGCGCTGTTTGAGATCTCCGCCGGCGCAAAACGCCCGGTCGCCCGCCCCAGTCAGAATGATGCAGCGATAGGCGCTTGGGTCCGCGCACAACCCGTCAAACACCGTTAGCATATCCAACCCCATCTGGGTGTTCATCGCATTCATGACAACCGGCCGATTCAACGTCACCTGCAAGACATGCTCGGCCGGTTCGCTCAGCAGCAGGGTTTCAAAGGTCGCGGGCATGGGCGTGCTCCTGATCCGGTTGCTGGCAGACGCCTGTCAGCCTAGGAAACGCCTAAACCGGGGACACCGCATGGTCAAACACCGCGCATTCGACACCACCGCCACACCACCGCTCGCCGATCTGCTGGTGGTCGATCTGTCGCGCCTGGTTGCCGGCAACATGGTCAGCCTGCAACTCGCCGATCACGGCGCCGAGGTGATTAAGATCGAGGACCCCACCACCGGCGATCCGCTGCGCGCCTGGCGCACAGAAGGCCATTCGCTGCACTGGAAGGTTTACGCGCGCAATAAAAAGAGCCTGGCGCTCGATGTGCGCAATCCGGCTGGATTGGCCCTGCTTGGCGATCTGATTGCCCGCGCCGATGTACTGATCGAGAATTTCCGTCCCGGCACGCTCGAAACCATGGGACTGGCGCCCGCCACGCTCCATGCCTGCAACCCGCGCCTCATCATCGTGCGCATTTCGGGCTTCGGCCAGACCGGCCCCTATCGCACACGACCGGGCTTCGGCACCTTGGTTGAAGGCATGTCAGGTTTCGCCGCGATGAACGGGTTCGCCGATCGCCCGCCAGTGCTGCCGCCGCTCGCGCTCGCCGACATGATCGCCGGCTTGTATGGCGCCTATGCGGTGATGATCGCCCGGCGCGAGGTCGAACGCGGCAATCCTGGTCAGGTGATCGATCTGCCGCTGCTCGATCCGCTCATTTCGATCCTTGGCCCGCAAGCCGAAATCTGGCGTACCTCCGGCCAGTTGCCCGAACGCACCGCCAGCCGGTCCAACACCACCAGCCCGCGCAACGTCTTCCAGACCCGCGATGGCCGCTACATCGCGATTTCGGCGTCGATCCAGGCGATGGCGGAGCGTTTGCTGCGGCTGATCGGGCGCGAGGACATGATCACCGATCCGCGCTTTGCCACCAACACTGCCCGCGTTGCCAACGCTGAAGCCTGCGAGGCCCCAATCGCCGCCTTCATTGCGGCGCGCGACTGTGATGACGTGCTGGCGATTTTCGACAAGGCCGGCATCACCGCCGCCCCGGTTTACGACATCGACCAACTGGTCGCCGATCCGCATGTCATCGCCCGTGAAATCCTGGTGGACCTGCCTGATGACGACCTCGGCCAGGTGATGATGCACAACGTCGTGCCGCGCCTGTCGGCAACCCCTGGCGCGATCCGCACCCCGGCGCCGCGTTTGGGCCAGCACACACGGGAAATTCTGGCGATGCTGGGCCGCGATGCCGCCGGCATTGAAGCGCTGTTTGCGGCCGGCGCGGTTGCGGGGGAGCCTCCGGGCTAGCGAAACCGCGCCGCCGCGTAGGGCGCGGGATCGATGACCGGCTTGGTCCCGCCCACCAGATCGGCCACCAACCGCCCGGAAATTGCCCCCGCCGCCAGCCCGACATGGCCGTGTCCAAACGCGTGCACCACATCCGCGCAGCCGCTCGCCGGCCCAATGCATGGCAGGCCATCCGGCGTGGAAGGGCGGTGTCCCATCCATAATTTTATCCGCTCAGCTGGCAAATCCGCCGGCAGCCCAGGGATCACGCGCCGGACAAAATCGCGCAGGATTTCCGCCCGACGCCAGTTCGGCGCGGCCTCCAGCCCGGCGATTTCGACTTGGCCTGCAATCCGCAGCCCGTGTGCGGTGGTGGTGGTGGCAGCCTTGCTGTCGGACGGCATAATCGGAATGCGCGGCGCGCTTTCCGGATTGGAAATTTCGGCATGGTAGCCGCGCTCGGTCTCCAGCGGCACTTTGTCGCCAACCATCGCGGCCAGCGCCTTGGAATGCGCGCCCGCGGCAATCACCGCGCGGTCACACGCAATGTCACCCGCCGAACTGGTCACCGCCCGCAAACGCCCGCCCACCATCGCAAACCCGGTGGCGCGCGCCGCAACCAGTTCTGCCCCCTGCGCCTGGGCATGTGCCACCAGTGCGGCGACATACGCGCCCGGGTCGCTGCAATGGCCGCCATCCTGGACAAAAGCCCCAAACTGATAGCGCCGGTCGAGTGCCGGCTCCATTTGCCGCAACTCATCGCCATCCAGTTCATCCCACCGCACCCCCTGTTCGGCACGGATGGTCCAGCCGAGCTTTTCGGCCTCGAACTCCGCCCGGCTCGGGAACGCATAAAGCAGCCCGGTCATGTGGATCAGATGCCCAACGCCTGCTTCCTCGGCCAAACGCTTGTGGAGCGCAGGGCAGCCTTCCACCAATGGCCGCAAAGCCGTCGCAATCACCCGCAACTTGGCCGGTGTTGATCCCGTCGCCAGAAACCGCCACAGCCACGGCCAGGCCTGCGGCAAATAGCGCCAACGCATCGCCAGCGGCCGGAGCGGATCAGCGAGAAACCCCGGCACCTTCTTCCCCAGACCCGGTGCTGACATTGGCAGCACCGAACTCGGGCTGAGCCAGCAGCCATTGCCATAGCTCGCCGACTGTTCGCCGC
>JACMOQ010000340.1 GCA_014377905.1 Acetobacteraceae bacterium
CCGGTAGAAGGGTGCCACCGCAACCAGGAGATGCCCGCAATGAGCAAGATTATCCGCACCGAGCCCAACAAGATTTTGGCTAAAGCTGTCGAATATCATGGCTTTGTCTATCTTCAGGGCTGCACCGCTTCCGATACCAGCCAGGACATTAGGGGCCAGACCAGGCAGGTACTCGACAGCATCGATGCCATCCTGGAAACCCACGGCACCGACAAAACTCGCGTGTTGCAAGCCCAGATCTGGGTGAAAGACATTCGCGATCGGGACGCGATGAACGAAATCTGGTCAGCCTGGTTGCCGAAAGATGGCGCCCCCGCGCGTGCCTGCGTTGAAGCCAACATGGCCGACCCGCGCCTGCTGGTCGAAATCATGGTCACCGCCTGCAAGTAACCACTGCGTACTAACCCTTAGCATCGGCGCGTATGTGACGAGAATTATAGTGATATTTTCGCCACATACGCACGATATTTTTACCACAAACCGATCACACAATATTTCTTAGGATTACATTCTCGGTCCGGCGGGTTATCCACAGGGTCAGATTGCACAAATTGCACGCCTGACGTGCATTACCGTATTTCTTGGGTTGCAGCGCCATAATGCGGTTGATACCCAAGCTGCATGCTCAGAAACCCTGATGAGACTCGATATGCCCCGAACCCCAAACAAGGGACTGCACTGCGCGCAATTTGCCGCACCAGTCGATGGGCGACAATCGGCCTGATGGGATTGGCTATCGCCGCGATCGGTGCCCATCCCAGCTACGCGGCCACGTCCAATGCGGATGCCGCAAACCCGAAAAAAACCCTCACCGCCAGCGCATCGGCAAAAAAGCCAGTAGCTTTGGTCACCAAGCCAGCCGTCGCGCACTCCGGCGCGGCCTTGCCGCGTTTGCAAGTGGTCAATGCCGGCATGGCATCCTCCTTGAACCAGCTTAAATCCACCCGGAACATGACCACTGCCCAACGCGCGGCCAATCTGCGCATCGTCGCCCGCTCGCAATCGCGCGGCTATGGCATCAGCTGCGTGCCATACGCCCGCAGCGTGACCGGCATGGCGGTGTCCGGCAACGCCTGGCAGTGGTGGAACTCGTCGGCTGGCACCTATGAACGCGGCGCCCGCCCCGAAGCTGGCAGTGTGCTCAACTTCCAGGCGACCGGCCGGATGCGGCTCGGCCATGTCGCGGTGGTATCGCGCGTCGTGAACAAACGCGAAATCGAAATTGACCACGCCAACTGGGCTGGTGGCGGCATAGCCCGCGGCGTTGCCGTGATTGACGTATCGGATGCCAATGACTGGACCTCGGTCCGGGTTGGTCTGGGCGGCACGGGCAGCTTTGGCAGTGTCTATCCGACCTATGGCTTTATCTATAATCGCGGCGACGTTGGCATGATGGTCGCCAATACAGCCGATCTCGCACAGGTTGCACCGCAATTGCTGCAAATCGCCGAAGCGCCCGCACCACGCGTGGCACGGGCTGTTTTTGACGTAGCGAACGCCGGCGGGCGCTAAACCCCGCCGCCTTACCCCGGCCGCGCCACCAAGGGCGGGGTCACATCGTCCGGGATCGGGCAGACATAGGGCGTTTCAGCAATCCGCCCCGCCAGATCCGCCTTGGCCCGCATAATCAGACCCGGATCGCCAATCGCTTCCACAGCCGTTGCCGCCATTACCTTGGCAACATGCACCATGCCCTTTTTGGCCAACGGCGACTTGCCCTGCGCGGTCAACTGCCAGGAATGGAACGGGGTGCCGATCGCAACCGTCGCGCCATCGGCCTGCACCAGCGGCACTTTCCAGCTGACATCGCCAACATCGGTGCTCCCCAGCATCGCCTCCCCGATCAGCCCAAGCGGTGAAATCGCATCGGCCAACGGCTGATCCTGCCGCGGCTTCAATCCGGCCCGGCGATATTGCGACTCAATATCGGCCGGCGTTAGCGTGGCACGGATTTTCTCGGCGAACGCCCGATCCTCAGCGTCAAACCCTGGTGGCCCGAGCCGGAGGAACTGATCCTGCATCGCCTGTTCCAACGGCGCATTGCCCATCAAATTGGATACCGCGCTGATCACCTCGATTTCGACCCTGGTTTCGGTCATCAGCGCCGCGCCCTCGGC
>JACMOQ010000341.1 GCA_014377905.1 Acetobacteraceae bacterium
GCTCTTGATGTTCTTGTCCGGCGCCATGTAGCTGGTCAGCGCCTCCATCTTCATGTCCGAATTGGCGTCGAAGCGGAAGTGCCAGAAGCTGCACTTGCTGTTGGTCATGTCCGGATCGATGGCGGCGTAGTTCAGGAACACCACTTCCTTGCCAGGATTGCGCTCGTTGTGCTTGTTGATCGCGTCGAGCAGCGCCAGGCCGACGCCCGAACCGTTGCCCTGCGTGATGTAGCGGTAGCCCTGGTCGATCACCGCTTTGAGCTGGGTCAGCGACTCCTGCGGGCTGCCCTTGTTGTCGAAGCCGACCACTTCAATCTTGTGATCGCCCGCCCACTTCTGCTGCGTCGCCAGTTCGGCGATGGTCTGGAAACTGTGCAGCTGGTTCTGCCCCACCGGCGCAAACGGCCCCGACAGCGGGTCGATGAATGCGATTTTTACTGTGTCGGCCTGGGCCGCGAACGGTGCGGCCAGCAAGGCGAACGATACTGCGGCGGCCAGTGGGCGAATTTGCATGATCATCTGTCTCCATCCTTCATTGTAGTTTTGGTGGGTACGGCGGTTACGGCAAAAATGGACTACGCGCTCGGCAATTTGTAGTCGCGGAACTGCTCGCGCAGCTTGTTCTTCTGGATCTTGCCGGTGGCGCCGGTCGGCAAGGCCTCGACGAAGGCGACGTCGTCCGGCATCCAGAACTTGGCGATCTTGCCTTCGAAGAATTTGAGCAGTTCCTCGCGGCTGACCTGCTGGCCGGGGCGTTTGATCACCAGCAGCAAAGGCCGCTCGTCCCATTTCGGATGGGCGATGCCGATGCAGGCTGCCTGCAGTACCGCCGGGTGCGCCATCGCGATGTTTTCCAGGTCGATGGTGCCGATCCACTCGCCGCCGGACTTGATGACGTCCTTGCTGCGGTCGGTGATCTGCATGTAGCCGTCGGCGCCGATGGTGGCCACGTCGCCGGTCGGAAACCAGCCGTCCTGCAGCACGTCGCCTCCCTCATTCTTGAAGTAGCTGGCGATGATCCACGGTCCCTTGACCAGCAGGTGGCCGTAGGTGGCGCCGTCCCACGGCAATTCCACGCCGTCGTCATCGACGATCTTCATGTCGACGCCGTAGATCGCGTGGCCCTGCTTGCGCAGGATCTTGCGCTGTTCTTCCTACGGCAGCGCCAGGTGCTTCGCCTGCAGGCTGCCGGCGGTGCCGAGCGGCGACATCTCGGTCATGCCCCAGGCGTGGATCACGTCCACGCCGAGCTTGTCGATCAGGGTGTCCATCATCGCCGGCGGGCAGGCCGAGCCGCCGATCACGGTGCGCCGGAAGGTGGAGAACTTGAGATTATTCTGCAACACGTAATTGACCAGTCCCAGCCAGACGGTCGGCACGCCGGCCGAAAACGTCACGCCTTCGGATTCGAACAGTTCGTACAGCGACTTGCCGTCCAGCGCGGCGCCGGGGAATACCATCTTGGCGCCCGACAGCAGCACCGAATACGGCAGGCCCCACGCATTCACGTGGAACATCGGCACCACCGGCAGCACGGTGTCGGCGGCAGACACGTTCAATGCGTTCGGCATCGCCGAGCCGTACGAGTGCAGCACGGTCGAGCGGTGCGAGTACAGCGCGCCCTTCGGATTGCCGGTGGTGCCCGAGGTGTAGCACAGCGACGCCGCCGAGTTTTCGTCGAACAGCGCCCAGTCGTAGTCGTCCGAACTGCTGGCGATCAAGTCTTCGTAGCACAGCAGGTTGGGAATTTTCGTTTCCGCCGGCATGCGGTCGCGGTCGGCCATCAGCACGAACGACTTGACCGTCTTGCACTGGGCGGCGACAGCCTCGATCAGCGGCAGGAAGGTCAGGTCGAAGAACAGGTACTGGTCCTCGGCGTGGTTGGCGATGTAGGCGATCTGGTCCGGATGCAGGCGCGGATTGATGGTGTGCAGCACCGCGCCCGAACCGGACACCGCATAGTAGATCTCCATGTGGCGATAGCCGTTCCAGGCCAGCGTGGCGACGCGCTCGCCCATCTTCACGCCCAGCCCCTGCAGCGCGTGGGCGATGCGGCGCGCGCGCTGGTGGCAGTCGCGGTAGGTATAGCGGTGCAGGTCGCCTTCCACCCGGCGCGAGACAATCTCGACATGGCCGTAGTGACGCGCGGCGAATTCGATAATGCTGGAAATCAGCAGCGGTTGATTCATCATTTGCCCCATCATCGGGCTCATCGGGTAAGGCGACGTCATTGACACTCCTGTGAACTTCCTGGCAACGGATCTTGAGTTTCGTACGACCGTGCTAAAACAGTCAATACTTTTCGATGCTGCGGCGCACCAGTCGCGATGCCGCCGTCTCTCCCCGAGCACCAGCCAGATAGCTTTTCTATATGCTTGAAATAAAAATAATTGCAATCGTGCGCGCCACTCCCGTCTTTATACTCTTTCGACACGGCGGCGCAAGCGCGCTAAACCCCTCATTTATCTGGAGAAACAATCGATGGCCAAGACTAAAGCAAATGGCGCCAATGGCGCCAAATCTTCCGGCGCCCCTGCGCCTTCGACCACGGTCGGCAACGGTGGCGAATGGCACCAGCAGGCCACCGACAACGCGCTGACCACCAACCAGGGTCTGCCCATCTCGGACAACCAGAACTCCCTGCGCGCCGGCGCGCGCGGCCCGACCCTGCTCGAAGACTTTATCCTGCGCGAAAAGATCACCCATTTCGACCACGAACGCATTCCCGAGCGCATCGTCCACGCGCGCGGCACCGGCGTGCACGGCTTTTTCGAGCTGACCGAATCGCTGGCGCAGTACACGACGGCCAAGGTCCTCACCGACGTCGGCGAGCAGACCCCGGTGTTCACCCGCATTTCGACAGTTGCCGGCGGCTCCGGCTCGGTGGACCCCCCGCGCGACGTGCGCGGTTTCGCCGTCAAGCTGTACACCAAGGAAGGCAACTGGGACCTGGTAGGCAATAACATCCCGGTCTTCTTCATCCAGGACGCCATCAAGTTCCCCGACCTGGTGCACGCGATCAAGATGGAGCCGGACCGCGGCTTCCCGCAGGCCGCCACCGCGCACGACACGTTCTGGGACTTCATTTCGTTGACCCCGGAATCGCTGCACATGATCATGTGGGCGATGTCGGACCGCACGATTCCGCGCTCGCTGCGCACCATCGAAGGGTTCGGCGTGCACACCTTCCGCCTGGTCAACGCGAAAGGTGAATCGACCTTCGTCAAGTTTCACTGGCGCCCCAAACTGGGCCTGCAATCGACCATCTGGGACGAAGCCGTCAAGATCGCCGGCGCCGATCCGGATTTCCATCGCCGCGATCTTTACAACGCCATCGATGCCGGGGACTTCCCTGAATGGGCGCTTGGCGTCCAATTGTTCAGCGAGGACGAAGCCGCCAATTTCGACTTCGATCACCTTGATCCGACAAAACTGATCCCCGAAGAAATCGTTCCGTTGCGCATCATCGGTCGCATGGTGCTCGACCGCAATCCGGCCAATGTCTTCGACGAGACCGAGCAAGTTGCCTTTTGCACCCAGAACCTTGTCCCCGGCATCGATTTTTCGGACGACCCTTTGCTCCACGGGCGCAATTTCTCCTATCTCGACACGCAGCTCAGTCGCCTCGGTTCCACCAATTTCAACCAGATTCCAATCAATGCGCCCAAATGTCCGTTCGCGAACATGCAGCGCGACGGCCATATGCAAACGATGGTCCACCCGCAGCGCGTCACGTACACGCCAAGCCTGCTCGATCCTTCCGGCCCCCGCGAAAGCCCGACCAAAGGCTTTCAAAGCTTCCCGACACCGATGGACGGCGCCAAGCAGCGCGACCGCTCGCCGACATTCGCCGATCACTACAGCCAGGCTCGCCAATTCTTCATCAGCCAGACCGTCCCCGAACAGGATCACATCGTCGCCGCGTTGATTTTTGAATTGTCGAAGGTGGAAACGCCGATCGTGCGCGAAGCAATGCTGGGACACCTTGCAACCGTTGATGCCGAACTCGGCGAACGGGTGGCTGCCGGCCTGGGATTCCGCGGCGAAATCAAGCTTGCGGTCCCCGCCGTTGCAACCCGAACGGATCTCGACGCTGCTCCCAGCCTGTCGATGCTCGCACGAGACGAACCTCAGCTCAACGGTCGCAAGCTTGGCGTGCTGGTTACGGATGGTGCGAGCGCCATCGTGCTCGAAAACTTGGTCAATTCATTTCAGGCCATCGGCGTGACGGTGCAAATCATTTGCCCGACGATCGGGGGCGTGGTGCTCGACAACGAGACTTTCCTGGTCGCCGATCATCAACTTGCCGGCGCGCCTCCCGTGCTCTTCGATCTTGTTGCCGTTAATTCGTCTGCCGATGGCGCCGCAATGCTGCTTGGCGAAGCCGCCGCGATTGCCTGGATCCATGATGCCTTCAGCCATCTGAAGGCCATCGGATATGTACCCCATGCGCAGCCTCTTCTGGATGCTGCGGGCGTGTTGCCCGATCAGGGTGTTGTTTCACTATCGGACGCGGTCGACGATTTCATAAGCGCGGCAAACGAAGGTCGAATCTGGGCACGCGAACCCAAGGTGAGGTTAGTTTACTGACCGATCGAACGATAAACTGGCCGGTATTCGAAACCGGCCAGCAATTCGCATTGGCTCATTCAGGTCGTGAACGCATGAATGGCACATTCCTGCCCAGGATTTCGTCTTCGCGCGGATCCGCTGCGTTCAATGGACAGCGCCTGATGTCATCCGCTGCGACTATTACCCCTTGTGGACTGGCCTGTGCTTCACAATCGTTTCGTCAGGGGCGTCGAACGTGAACACCGCCGATCTTTTCGGTTCGCAATTGTTACCAGGCATGATTCTCACACCTGATTTTATTTCTGTGGATCAGGAAATCGGGCTGATCGAAAGTATTGATGCATCCGGCCTGACACCGTTTCGTTTCAGGGGCTGGCAAGGCAAGCGTTTGACCATGTCCTATGGGTCGAGCTTCGATTTTGTTTCAGGCAGGATGTTGATCGGCGAACCTGTCCCCCACTGGTTGAATGGTCTGAGGGGCCGCGCCGCCGATTTCGCCGGCTTGCCGGCCAAGGATCTCGTGCATGTTCAATTAACGCGCTATGATCCTGGGGCTGGGATCAACTGGCATCGGGACAGACCGCAGTATGGGCATGTTGTAGGCGTCTCGCTGGGCGCTGCAGCTGCGCTACGGCTTCGCCGTAACATCGAAGGCAAGTTCAAAAGATTTGATGTCCTGCTTGCGCCGCGATCGATTTATCTATTGTCTGGAGATGCCAGACAACACTGGGAACACAGCATCGGATCGCTGGCCGCCACACGCTGGTCAATTACCTTTCGCAGCCTGTCGCTAGCCGGGAAAGCAGCGCTTCAGCACGCGCTTGTTGCCATGTCGTCGACGGCTACTGTCGGTGATCAGCGATAAACCCCGGCCGTCTGACCTGATGCGAACTCCGGTAGCGGCTGCACCCTTATCCACAGTCAACTCTGTCACGACCGAGATCCAAGTCTCTCACAATTTATTGTCACCCAGCTTGCTCGATCAAGCGATGGCCAACTTTGTGGCGGAACCGGGTCAGGGTCCACCTTGTTAAACGGAGGCAATTGTCAAAGGTATCTGATGTGTCCGACATTGACGGAAATCTTTCCCCGCCAGGCACGCAACTCGCGCCGCGCCATAACCTGCATCCAGCGGAGCGGGGAATTTCCGTTGCCGCCGGCACCCTGCTTGGTGCGATTGCAGCGCGTCAGAATGGCGGCATTCGCGTCGCACTGGGGTTGCTTGGCTCCGTTTTGATGGCGCGCGGCGTTACAGGCGTTTCCCCCGCAAAGCGCCTGCTCGGCCAGCGCCCTGACGAGGCGGCGGTAGCGAAGGCTGCGAAGTGGTCGAACGCCGCGCTGTTGTCGCGATCGGTCACGATAAATGCGCCGCGTAGCGCAGTTTTCGCCCGTTTTCGCGACCTCGCGCGTTGGCAGGAATGGGCACAGAACGTCAAACGCATCGATGTCGGCGCCGGCGGCACGCTGCACTTCGTAACCATGGATCCGTCGGGTGCCGTCGAGTGGGACGGCGAAATCACCGAGGAGCGGGAGGATTTCCTGTTGGCTATTGCTTCGGTGCCGGGCTCACGTTTTCCGATCTCTACACGATATGAATTCCGCGATGCGCCGGCCGGGCGCGGCACTGAAATTCACGGTGTCGTAGCTTACGAACCACCCGGCGGCAGCCTTGTGCGCTATGCTGCCAAATTGACTCAGCGCGAGCCGGGTATTCAGCTCCGACGCGATCTAAAACGCTTCAAAAGCCTCGTTGAAACTGGTGAAATCGCCGTCAACGATCCGCAGGGCACCACACCCAAAGCCTGAAAACCAGCTGTCATCGAAGGAAATTACCATGCGCGCAGTCCGCTGGCACGGCAAAAAGGACGTTCGGGTCGATACCGTGCCCGATCCGGAAATCGTCAATCCGCGCGACGCGATTATCCGGGTCACCTCGACAGCCATTTGTGGGTCCGACCTGCATTTGTAC
>JACMOQ010000342.1 GCA_014377905.1 Acetobacteraceae bacterium
CGGGCAGTTGGACGGGTCGGATGCGGCGATGGACCGGCCCTGGCACAGCAGCGCCGAAGGGTTGCGCGCGATAAGGCTCGACCAGCAGGATAAGGACGGCAAGCAGTCGCATGTCCGCCCGATCATCACCGCGGACGCTGCCACTGCCATTGACGTGTTGCTCACCACCGATGCCCCGTTCCGCGAGCGGTTGGTGTGGTTCTGGGCCAATCACTTCACTGTCAGCCTGCGGCGGGGGCAAGTTACCGCGCTCGCCCATGCTTATTTGCGCGAAGCGATCCGCCCGCATGTCACCGGCCGGTTTGAAGACATGCTGGTGGCGGTGATGCGCCATCCGGCCATGCTGATCTATCTCGACAACGCGCAATCCTTCGGCCCCAATAGCAACGCCGGGATGCGGGCACGGCGCGGACTGAACGAAAATCTGGCGCGTGAGTGCCTGGAATTGCATACCGTGACCCCGGCATCGGGATACACCCAGAACGATGTCACCGAATTCGCCAAGGTGCTGACCGGGTGGTCGGTGCGCTATGAAGAGGAACCTCCCGGTTATCTGTTCCGGCTCAACGCCCATGAGCTTGGGTCCAAGACGGTAATGGGGCAGGTCTATGCGGGGGGTGAGGGCGAAGGGATGCGCGCCCTTGGCTGGCTCGCCGAACAGCCATCAACGTATCGCAATCTGGCGATCAAGCTGGTGCGACATTTCGTCGCCGATGTGCCGCCGCCTGGCGCGGTGGCGCGGGTCGAGCGGGCGCTGAACCAGACCAAAGGCAATCTGAAAGCGGCAGCACTTGAGGTTGTCGCGCTGCCGGACGCGTGGACGCCGCTGACCAAATTGCGGCGACCGATGGATTATGTTGTTGGCGTGCTGCGTGCGTTGGATTTGCCGCAAGGCAGGCGCCCCGATCTGCGGGGCGTATTCGGCATGCTTGGACAACCCTATCTGTCCGCCCCTTTGCCGAATGGCTGGAGCGACCTGGCCGAGGACTGGGCGGCACCGGAAGCGCTGCTACGGCGGATCGACTGGGCGTATAGCATCGCCGGACGTGCCGGGGACGCCGATCCGGTGGCCATTGCCGATGCCAGCCTGGGGGAATTGCTACCAGCCGATACGATGTCCGCCATTCGCCGTGCCGGGGACCGGCGTGAGGCGCTGACCCTGTTGTTGGCCGCTCCGGAGTTTCAACGTCGATGACCCTGAATGTCAGCCGTCGCAGTGCTTTGCTTGGGCTTGGCAGCGCCATCAGCCTGGGCGGTGCATCGCTGGCGGTGGCGGCGGCACCTGGGGAAAAGCGGCTGGTGGTGGTGCTGTTGCGTGGCGCGCTCGATGGGCTCGCGGCAGTGGCGCCCTATGGCGATGCGGATTTTATTGGTCAGCGTGGGGTGCTGGCGCCAGTAATGCCAGGCCAGCCGGGTGGGTTGCTCGATCTGGGTGGGTTTTATGGGTTGCACCCGGCTTTGGCGGGGATGCACGGGCTTTATCAGGCCAATGAATTGCTGGTGCTGCACGCGATTGCCGGCGCGACCCGCAGCCGTAGCCATTTCGAGGCGCAGGATAACCTCGAATTCGGCACGCCGGACCATGCCAATGGCCCGCGCATGACCAGCGGCTGGCTCAATCGGGTGGCAACCGGTCTGGCACCGACATCGCATGCCGAACTCGCCTTTGCGGTTGGCAGCGTGGTGCCGCTGATGCTGCGCGGCCCGGCGCCGACTGGAACCTGGTTGCCGGCGACTGCGACCCATCCGGGCACGGATTTATATGCCCGCATCGCGGCCCTGCATCGCCCAGACGCGATCACGGGGCGGGCGATCCGGGACGGATTGCGCGATCGTGGTTTTTCCGAGGCGGTGCTGGCGGGTGCCGAGGCGCCGCGCACCACGGCCAACAGCTTTCCCGCCCTGGCCGAGGCGGCCGGGCGGTTGCTGGCAGATCCCAAGGGGCCGCGGATTGCGGCTTTGGAACTTGGGGGCTGGGATACCCATGCCGCCCAGGCGCCAAGGCTTGCCGGCGTACTTGGCCAGTTGGATCGCGGGTTGATCGGGCTCAAGACCGGGCTGGGCGTGGCGTGGGCACAGACGGTGGTGCTGGTGATGACCGAATTCGGCCGCACCGTGCGCGCGAACGGCACCAACGGCACCGATCACGGCACCGCGGGGGTCGCGTTTGCACTCGGCGGCGCGGTGGCCGGCGGCAAGGTGCGCGCGACCTGGCCAGGGCATGCGACGCCGAAGCTGGTTGAGGCGCGGGATCTGGCGCCGACCGCGGATCTGCGCGCCCTTGCAAAAGGCGTGCTGGTCGGCCACTTGGGTCTGGCAGGCGGGCAACTTGGGACTATTTTCCCAGGAAGCGGCGATGCGGCACCGATGGCGGGGCTGTTGCGCGGCTAAAAAATGGCCCGGTCAGGCTGCCCGGTCAGGCCATCTCGGTATCCAAAGCATACCCCGCCGCCCGCACGGTGCGCACCAGATCCAATTCGCCCTCGCCATTAATCGCTTTGCGCAGCCGGCGGATATGCACATCCACCGTGCGCGGCTCGACATGGATGTCCTTGCCCCACACCGCATCGAGCAATTCTTCCCGGGTGAACACCCGACGCGGATGGTTCAAGAAAAACTCCAGCAGCCGGTATTCGGTCGGCCCGAGATGCAGCGCGCGCGCGTTCCGGCTTACCCGGTGGGAGGTCAAATCCATGGTCACATCGTGGAACGTCAACTGTCCCTTAACCGGCACGGTGTTGGACCGGCGCAAGAGCGCGCGCACCCTGGCGAGCAGCGCCTCGATGCTGAACGGTTTGGTGATGTAGTCATCGGCGCCGGTGTTAAGGCCGCGCACGGAATCCTGATCCTCGGCGCGTGCGGTCACCATGATCACCGGCAGATCCCGGGTTTCCGGGCGTCGGCGGATCTGGCGGCAGACCTCGATGCCGGACATGACCGGCAACATCCAATCGAGCAGCACCAGATCGGGCTGGGTTTCGGCGATGCGGATGATGGCTTCCTGGCCATCGACCGCTTCCTCGACCCGGTAACCGTGCTTTTCAAGATTATAGCGCAGCATGGTGGCGATGGCGGCATCGTCTTCGACCACCATCACCAGCGGCTTGGTTTGGTTTACGGCACTATCCTGCATGCGGTTCATTCCTGTTAAATGCCCGCCGGCCGCACGACCGTGAAGGACGAGCTATCGGCCTTCGGCCGGGCGCCGGTCAGCGGTTCACCGGCAACGGCGTAGTAGATGGTTTCGGCGATGTTGGTGGCGTGGTCGCCAATACGTTCAAGGTTTTTTGCAATGAACAGCAGATGGGTGCACGGGGTGATGTTGCGCGGGTCTTCCATCATGTAGGTTATGAGCTCGCGAAAAATGGTGTTGTACAAATCATCGATCGGGGCATCGCTGCGCCACACCAGCAGCGCCTTGTCGGTATCACCATCGCCGATCGCATCGACAACCATTTTCAGGTTTTCCTGCACCAGCCGTGCCATCTGCGCGAGCCCGCTGAGCGGAAAGCTGAGACTGAACTGGCTGAGCACCACGCTGCGTTTGGCCACATTGGCGGCATAGTCGCCGATGCGTTCAAGGTCGGTGGTCATTTTAAGTGACGAAACGATCTGGCGCAGATCCTGGGCCATGGGCTGGCGCAACGCCAGCATGCGGATGACGAATTGTTCCGCCTCGTGTTCCATCGCATCGACCGCCGGATCGGCATCGATCGCCCTGGCGGCTGCGGCGGTATCACGCTGCACAACGCCCTGGATCGCCTGTTCGACCTGGTTTTCCACCATGCCGCCCATTTCTGTCATCAGGGCACGCAGGCGCTTGAGTTCATTCTCGTAGCTTTTAACGATATGATCGGTCATCGTGAGTCCCTCAGCCGAACCGGCCGGTAATGTATTCCTGGGTGCGCTTTTCCTTCGGCGCGGTAAACATCTGGGCCGCCTGCGCCACTTCAACCATTTCGCCGAGATAGAAAAACGCCACCTGATCGGCGCAGCGCGCGGCCTGCTGCATGTTGTGGGTAACGATGGCGATGGTGAAATCGTGCTTCAGCTCATCGATCAGTTCCTCGATCTTTAAGGTGCTGATCGGGTCAAGGGCAGACGTTGGCTCATCCAGCAGGATCACCTCGGGGCGCACCGCAATGGTGCGCGCGATGCACAGGCGTTGTTGCTGGCCACCTGACAGCCCCATGGCCGATGTGGTGAGCCGGTCCTTGACCTCGCCCCACAGCGCCGCCCGGGTCAGCGACCATTCCACCCGTTCATCCATTTGGGCGCGGTTGAGGGTTTCGTGCAGCTTCACCCCGAAGGCGATATTATCATAGATCGACATCGGAAACGGCGTCGGTTTCTGAAACACCATGCCGATCCGGCTGCGCAACTGATTAAGGTCCATGCCAGGGGCGATGATGTTTTCCCCATCCATCATCACCTCACCGGTGGCGCGCTGGCCGGGATAAAGATCGTACATGCGGTTGAGCACCCGCAGCAAGGTGGATTTGCCGCAGCCCGACGGGCCGATCATCGCGGTCACCTGGCCGGCCGGAAAATCGAGATTGATGCCCTTCAGCGCCTTGTTGGCGCCGTAATAGAAATCGAGGTTGCGAATGGAAATCCGCGCTTCATGCAACGGCGCCGATGCCCGCACCGACATGGCACCGATACCTGGTCTTGCGTCACCGAACTTTGTGGTGGTGCTCATAATATCGCTCCAGAACTCATTTAGCTGCGCGGACGCAGGACAATACGGGCAAGCACGTTCAGCGCCAGGACCCCGAAGGTAATCAGCAGCGCTGCCACCCAGGCCAGTTGGACCCAGTCATCAAACGGCGAGCCGGCATACTGGTAGATGGTGACCGGCAGGCTCGCCATCGGCTTTCCGAGGTCTACCGACCAGTTCAGATTACCAAGCGAGGTGAATAACAATGGCGCGGTTTCGCCGGCGATGCGTGCGATCGCCAGCAGCACTCCGGTGGCAATCCCATCGCGGGCGGCGCGATAACAGATGAAAACGATCGATTTCCATTTTGGCGCGCCAAGTGCCACCGCGGCTTCGCGCATCGCCACCGGGATCAGCCGCAACATGTCCTCGGTGGTGCGCACCACGATTGGGATCACGATGACAGCCAGCGCGACCGACCCGGCCCAACCTGAAAATCCGCCAAACGGGGTGACCAGCAACGTATAGACGAACAACCCGATGAGGATTGAAGGCGCGGATAGCAGCACGTCGGACACAAAGCGCACCGCATCGCCCAGCTTGCTGCCGGCGGAATACTCGGCCAGATATGTACCCACCAGCAGCCCGATCGGTGTGCCGATGGCGGTGCCCAGGGCGGTTTGGATCAGGCTGCCCAGAATGGCGTTCAACAGCCCGCCATTGGACCCAGGCGGCTTGGTAACGGTGGTGAAGACGCCGAGCGATAATCCCTTCACCCCAAGATGGAGCAACGTCGCCAGGATCAAGACCAGAAATGCCAGCCCAATCGCGGTCGCGAACAGGCACAGGCCCTGCACGACATGATTCTGAAAACGCCGTTTGCGGGCCAGGCGATCGGCAATCTTGCCATCGCGCGCCGGGCCGCTGGCATGTATGGTTTGGCTGGCGCCGGTCATGTCCTGGCCCCGGTGCGTAACAGCATCCGCGAAATGGCCAGCACGATGAAAGAAATCACAAACAACATGAAGCCGAGTGCCATGAGGGACGCGAGCTTCAAGCTGCCGGCTTCACTTTCTGGAAACTCCAATGCGATCAGTGAGGCAATTGTGTTGCCAGGCCCGAAGATCGAGCCGCTGATCCGGTTGGTATTGCCGATGACGAAGGTAACCGCCATCGTTTCGCCCAACGCCCGCCCCAGACCGAGCATGATCCCGCCCATCACCGAAATGCGTGTGTAAGGGATCACAATCGCACGCATCACTTCCCAGGTGGTGCAGCCCAATCCGTAGGCGCTTTCCTTGAAGACCGGCGGCACGGTCTGGAACACATCGCGCATGGTCGCCGCAATGAACGGGATGATCATCACCCCGAGGATCAGTGCCGCGGTGAAAATGCCGGTGCCAAATGGCGGGCCCTGGAACAGGAAACCGATCCCAGGCGCATCGCCAAGAAGGTCAATAACGAAGGGCTGAACATATTCGGCCATCACCGGGACAATGACGAAAAACCCCCACATGCCATAGATAATAGACGGAACCGCGGCAAGCAGTTCGACCGCTATTCCAACCGGGCGTTGTAGCCAGTTCGGCGCCAACTCGGTCAGCCAGAAGGCAATCCCGAAGGCGATCGGCACCGCCATCACCAGCGCCAGGATCGAGGTGATGATGGTGCCATAGATAGGCACCACCGATCCGAAGACCTGCTTCACCGGGTCCCAATCCGCACCCGTCAAAAAGCCGACCCCGAATTGTCTAAAGGCCGGAAGTCCGCCGATCAGCAGCGAGACGATGATCGCGCCAAGCAAAACCAGCACCAAAATACCCGCGCCGGTTGCCAGAGCTTGGAAAATCATATCGCCGATTGAGCCACGGCGGCGCGGTGGGTTAGCGGTCTGGGACACCGGAAAAGTTCCGTTTCAAAGGAAGGCGGCTATGGGCATGCCCGCCGCCGATGGAAGGATCCATCGGCGGCGAGGGTCGATCAGCCTTTGATTTCGGCTTTCCAGCTGGCGCGCACCGCGTCCTGGACCGCAGTCGGCAGCGCGATATACTCCAGGCTTTTAGCGATATCGGCGCCATTCTTATAGGCCCAGTCGAAGAACTTCATCACATTGGCGCTGCGGACCGTGTCCTTGGGGTCTTTCGGCAGCAGGATGAAGGTCGCCGAGACGATCGGCCAGCTATTGGCGCCCTGGGTGTCGATCAGGTTGATCGCGTAATCCGGCGCGTTCTTCCAGTCAGCATTTTCAGCAGCCGCAGCGAACGAGGCCAATGACGGCTTGACGAAGTTGCCGGCCTTGTTGCGCAACTGCGTCGTGGTCAGCTTGTTCTGGATCGCATAGGCATTTTCGACGTAGCCGATCGCACCCTTGACCTGCCGAACTGTGGCGGCAACACCGTCATTGCCCTTCGCGCCATTGCCGGCCACCCATTTAACGCTAGTGCCCGAACCGACCTGGGATTTCCACTCGGGGCTGACAGTCGAAAGATAGGACGTCCAGACGTAGGTCGTGCCCGAACCATCCGCGCGATAGACCGGCGCGATGGCGAGGTTGGGCAGGGTGACGCCCTTGTTCAGTTCGACGATCTTGGGATCATTCCATTTGGTGATCTTGCCAAGATACATCTCAGTGATGATCTCGCCGGACAACTTCAGCTGATCGATTTCAACGCCCGGAATGTTCACAATCGCCGAAAGCGCGCCCATCACGGCGGGGAATTGCAACAGATTGGCGGATTTCAGCTTGGCGCTGTCAACCGGCGCATCGGAGGCGCCAAAATCGACGGTGCGATTGAAAATCTGGGTCTGCCCGGCACCGGAACCGATCGCCTGATAGTTCAATTCAAGCCCGGTGGCAGCCTTCGCGGCTTCCCCCCATTTGGCGTAAACCGGGGCCGGGAACGTCGCGCCCGCGCCAGTGATCTGCTGGGCCAAAGCGGGCGTTGCGACGAGACTAAGCGCCAACATGGACGCAGTAAAATAGGATGGGATTTGCATAGGACCTCCTCGACGGGCTGCCAATTGGCGCCACCTGCGATCCTCCTACGCCGGGAGCGCTTCACCAAGATGACAGATTTATGACCGATTAATGACAGTGCGCGCGCGCCGAACGCTGTCAGCCACCAACCGCGGTCAGCCGGCCGTAGAAAACCACCGGTCCAGTCGGCAGGCCGGTGGGCGATCCACCCTCGGGTTCCTGGCTGATCAGGATCAGCATGTCGGGCACGGCGCGTAGCGACGATGGGGTGACGGTGAAAGCCCCCGCCTCACGCGGCAACACGCCAAGGCTGCGTGGGGTGGTCGCACCTGGTGGCAAGCCCCAAAGTTGTAGCGACCGTCCGGCCGGCGCTTGCGGCCGAACGCCGGCCGCCGAAACCGCGGCCGCGAGTTGCAAGCCGCCCGCGCTATCAACCCGCGCCATATACGCGGGCTGGCTGGCGTCCGCGACCAGCACAGCGGTCATCTGATTGCCTGCCGGGCGCGGCAACACGGCGAACACGCCCAACCCGGCTGCGACCAGGCTGGCGCAAATTGCCCAAGCCGGCCAAATGAAGCGCCAGGGTTTTGCCTGGCGCGATGGCCACAATCGAGCCTCGATCGTCGTCCATAAGCCAGCGGGCGGGGCTTGCGGAGTCATGTAAATGCCAAGCGGGGCAAGGCGGCGTTCCCAGGCATCGACCGCAGACCGCAACGCCGGATCGGTCGCCATGGCACTTTCGACAGCGTCGGATTGATCCTGGTCAAGGGTTCCGAGCACGTATTCGCCCGCCAGCAGGTCGCGATCGGGCTCAGTCATGTCAGACATTCCCGCAAGTTCAGCAACCCGCGACGGATCCAGGACTTCACCGTGCCCAAAGGCTGGCCGAGCCGCTCCGCGATCTGCGGGTGGGATAATCCATGCACGAACGCCAGCATCACACCCTCGCGATTGCGCACGTCAAGGCGTTCCAGGCAGACCCGCAACCGCATCCGGTCCTGATCGCCTTCGAGCCGATCGAGCGCGTCGGGCGCGACCACGCCATCGCCGAGATTGGGGTCGTCGGACGGAATTTCCCGGCCGCGCCGGCGTACCGCGTCCAAGGCAGCGTGGCGCACGATGGCGGCGAGCCAGGCCGTTGCGTCGCCGCGGCCCGGGTCGAACTGGGCGGCGCGCTGCCAGATTTTGACGAAGCTGTCCTGCATCGCGTCAGCGGCGGCCGGGCGGTCGCGTAGAATGATCATAGCAACGCCGAATAGCCGGGTCGATTGGGCGAGATAAATCGCGCGCAGCGCATCCCGGTCACCTTTGGAAACCCGGGTCAGCAGTGCGGCGAGGTCAGGATCATCCGCCATTTGGCATCAGCGCAGAATTCCACCGGGTTCAACGATGCCGGGTGGGCGAACCAAGCCCCCGGATCCCCCAGCCGCCGGCCGCACGGCGCCATTATTTTCACCGGTTGCCTTGCGTATCCCGGTATCCGAGATCGGCTGGGTGGCAAACTTGGGGGGCGCGGGGGCAATCGGGGTCGGCGCGGGATCTGGCACTGTCGCCAGCGCTTGGGGAGGAGCGGTCGCCGCCTGGATCGGGGCCTGGGTCGGGGCGGGCGCGGTCGCCAAGGCGCTTGGCGGCGCGGGTGCGAGGGCCGCCGGTGCAATCTGGGCAGGCAATATTGTTGCTTCCATCACCGTTGGACGCGTCGCCTGCACCATCGCAAAGCCCGCCAAAGCCACTGCGGCGAGCGATGCGCCCACCGCCCAGACCCGCCAGACATCCCATGCCCATGCGGTTTTACGCAGGGTCGGGGCGGCAAGTTTTGGCAAACCTGCCTCGATCCGGTCCCATAATTCGGGGGGAGGCGCTTCCTGCATTGCGAGACTTGCAAGCGGGGTCAGCCGGTCTTCCCAGGCTTCGACTGCCCGGCGCAGGCCATGATCGAAACCCAGGGCCCCGGCAATCGCTGCCGCCATCCGCGCATCGAGTGTGCCGAGCACATATTCACCCGCCAGCGCATCGCGCTCGTGCTGGTCGGTCGGGAAATCGACGGTCATGAGGCCATACACTCCCGTAGTTGCAACAGGCCGCGACGGATCCAGGACTTGACCGTGCCAAGGGGCAAATCCAGCCGCGCGGAAATTTCGGGGTGCGACAGGCCGTGCACAAAGCCGAGCACGATCGCATCACGGTTTTTGGATTCGAGCCCAGCAAGACAGTGGCGGAGTTTACCGTTTTCCTCCACCGTTTGCAGCGCGTCGAGCACATCGGTTTCGACCGGCCGATCGCCGAGATTGGGATCATCGGACGGGATTTCGCGCCCCCGGCTGCGGGCAACATCGAGTGCTGCATAGCGCACGATCGCGTCGAGCCAGGCTTGC
>JACMOQ010000343.1 GCA_014377905.1 Acetobacteraceae bacterium
CGACAACAGTGCTGTCGTTCGTAACGCTGCCGCCCTATTTGCGCGGCGAGGCGACCGCGGTGCAAAGCCTGTTCCGCAATATCGGCGCGGCAGCGGGGATTTCGATCGTGGCATCCGCGCTCGCCAACAGCGCACAGATTTCCCATGCCGGATTGGCCGCCGGGATCACGCCGTTCAACCGCAACCTGCAAGACCGTGGCGTGATGAGCCAGATGCTCGACCCGCGCCACGAACGCGGGGCACGGCGGCTCGATGCGATGATCAGCCGGGAGGCAACGGTGATTGCCTACAGCAATGATTTCCTGATGATGAGCTATATTGTTTTCCCGCCCCTGCTGCTACTGCCTTTCATGCGTCGGACGCCGCGCCCGACGCTCGCGGTTGCCAAAGTGGCAGCAGCCGCCGAATAGAAATCATGATCGACGTTCGACGCTTTCCAGACACAACCAATGCCGCCGCCGCCGCCGCGGATTTCATCATCGCGCGCCTGCAGGCCAAGCCCGATCTGGTGCTCGGCGTGGCAACAGGGGCAACGATGGTGCCGGTCTACCGCCATCTGGTTGCGGCGCATCGTGTGGGCCGGGCTAATTTTGCGCGGATGCGCTGCTTCAATGTGGATGAATATGTCGGCCTGCCGCCAGCCAACAAGGCCAGCTTCCGCGCCACCATGGCCGCCCATTTTTACGACCTGATCGGCATTGATCCATCGCGCTGCTTCGTGCCAGACGCGATGGCCGCCGACCTGCTGGCCGCCGCGCAGAGCTACGAAGCCGCGATCGTTGCAGTTGGCGGGATAGATCTGCTGATGCTCGGGATCGGCACCAACGGCCATATCGGCTTTAACGAACCGCCAGCGGATCTGGCGGGCCGGACCTGCCTGGTCGATTTGACTGCCGAGACACTTGCCGCCAACGCAAATCAGTTCGATCCCGGGACACTTCAGCCGCGACGGGCGATAACCATGGGCGTCGCGACGATACTGGATGCCAGGGAAATCCTGCTGGTGGCAACCGGCGCCGGCAAGCGCCTGGCGATTGCGCGCGCGCTGCTTGGACCGCTCGATCCCGCCTGCCCTGCCTCGGCGCTGCAAAGCCATCCGCATGTCGTGGCGATCCTGGACGCGGCCGCTGCGTCTGGGCTATAAAGACTTCGCGCCCGGCGCGGGTGTAGTTCAATGGTAGAACGGCAGCTTCCCAAGCTGCACACAGGGGTTCGATTCCCCTCACCCGCTCCAACGCTCCCCCCATCTCCAAACGGATTGCCCGCCATGACACAGAGTGCCGATCTCGGGTTTATCGGCCTTGGTGTGATGGGCGCGCCGATGTGCCGCAACTTGGCCACCAGGTCCGGGCGGCGTGTGGTGGCCTTCGACCGATCCGCGACATCCCTCGCTGCCCATGTCGGTCCGCAGGCTGCATCCGTCGGCGCTGTTGCCCGCGACTGCGCCATTTTGTTCCTGTGCCTGCCGAGCGGGGTGCATGTCGAAGCCGTCGTCGCGGAAATCCTGGCCGTTGCGGTTCGCCGCCTCGCGATGGTTGTCGATATGGGCACATCCCCGGTCGCCATGACCCGCATCCTGGCGACCCGCCTCGCGGCCGAGGGCATCACCTGGGTGGACGCCCCGATCGCCCGCACCCGGCAGGCGGCGGAAGATGGCACGCTAAGCGTAATGGTCGGCGCGACCGAGGCTGATTTCGCAATCCTGCAACCGCTGCTCGCCTGCATGGCGAGCGATGTGACCCTTTGCGGACTGGTCGGCTGCGGGCAGGCGGTCAAAATTCTCAACAACATGGTGCTGGTGGAAACCGTGGCGGCGTTGTCGGAGGCCCTGGCCATCGGGCGCGGCGTCGGCCTCAATCCGGCGGTCTTGTTCGACACGCTGGCGAAAGGGTCCGCCGATAGTTTCGCGCTCCGCAATCACGGGATGAAGGCGATGCTGCCGGGGGTATTCCCTGAACGCGCGTTCTCGGTGGCCTATGCCCGGAAGGATATCGGTTACGCGCTGGAACTGGCGCGGGACGCAGGCGTGGATGCCGCTGGCGCCGAACGTGGGGCCGCCCTGCTCGATGCGGCGAGCGACGCCGGGTGCGGGGATTTGTATTGGCCGGTTGTTGCGAAATTGTTTGAGCGGTAAGAAGAGCAGTTCTTTTTGTGAATAAAAAGAACCAAAAAAACTTTTTGATACTTTGTGGCCGGTGAAAAGACGGGTTTGTGGGAACCGGGAAGTCACCTTTTTTTGACAAAAGACGCACTTGCTACAACCCGATAATCCGCCGCCGGATTCGTGCGCTGATCGCATCGATAATACTGACCGTCACCAAAATCATCAAAATGATGAACAGCACCTCATCCCAATACCGCACCTTGATGCGTTCCGCGATCTGCAACCCGATGCCGCCAGCGCCGACCACGCCGAGGATACTGGCGCTTCTTGTGTTGCTTTCGATCTGATACAAATACTGCGCCAGCATCACCGGCAACACCTGCGGGATTAACCCGAAGCGGATTCGCAGCGTGTTGGTGCCGCCGACGGCGCGGATTGCCTCGGGCTGGCGGGCATCGGCGTTTTCGATCGCTTCGGCGAATAGTTTCGCCAGCACCGCGACTTCAGCCACCGCGATTGCCAGCACGCCAGCAAGCGGCCCGAGGCCAACCGCACGCACAAATGCCAGCGCCCAGATCAATTGATCCATGCCGCGAAAACCATCAAACACCCGGCGGATGGAAAAATGCGCCAGCGCGTTTACCACGACGTTGCGCGAGCCGAGGAAGCCGAGCGGCACCGCCAGCACCACCGCGATGGTGCTGCCGAGGAAGGCCATTGCGACCGATTCGCCGATGCCTTGTAAAATATCCTGCCATTGGTCGCCGGGGCTGGGCGGGATCATCAGTCGCAGAATAACCGTGATGCCGTCTATCCCGCGCCACAGCCGCGCAAACGTAATGTCGAACCACCAGAACAATGCGGCGAGCCAAGCGAGCACGGCCACACCGGCGAACCAGCGCAGCGCCCGCCCGGTTGGGGTCGGCCCGAAAGCGCGTGGCAGGCGCGCTTGCCAGGATGCGATCTCGGCGCCGGTCATGCCACGATCCGCCCGATGACGCGGGTGCGGACCAGTTCGGAAAACATGTCGATCAACGCGACGGCTATAATCATCAACACCACGATGGCGCTGATTTCCTCGTAATAATTCTGACTGATCACCTGATAAAGCTCCTGCCCGATGCCGCCGGCGCCGACAAAGCCGATCACCGCGGCGCCGCGCACGTTAATTTCGAGCCGCAGCAGGGCGTAGCTTAGAAAATTCGGTAGCACCTGTGGCAGGATTGCGTAACGAACGCCTTGCGCCCAGGTGCCTCCAGTGGCACGAATGGCTTCCCACGGGCGCATATCGGCATTTTCCACCGCTTCGGCGAACAGTTTCCCCATCGCACCGGTGGTGTGCGCCGCGATCGCCAGAATACCGGCGAGCGGCCCGACCCCGAAGGCCCACACCAGGATCAGCGCGTAGACGATATCTGGCACGGTGCGGAACAGTTCCAGCCCACGCCGCACAATCACATAAGTCGCCAGGTTGGGCGACAGATTGCGGGTGCCGGCAAAGCACAGCACGAAGCCGGTAATCGAACCGCCCAGGGTTGCCAGCGCCGCGATCTGGCTGGTTTCGAACATCAGCCACGCCCAACTGTCCAACCGGTAGAACCAGAAGGCGAAAGAACCTTCGGTTTTCACCCCGCCAAACAGATGCGCCCAATGCAGCGTGGGGGTGATTTTGACGAAATATTCGCCAACCCGGGGAACACCGGCCATTAGGGCTGCCGGCGTCACATCGGCAATCTTCGCCGAAATTGTCAGGCAGATCAGCAGCACCACGCCATAGCCCAGTGTCGCCAAGCGCCTGGCGCGCTGCTGGGCGCGCCGGGATTGTTCGATCCCAACAATATCCATCGTAAAATTACCGCTTGCGGCGTTGGGCCGCCTCTTCCTTCACCAGATCAATGAACACCGAATAATCGTCGTGGGTGACCGGCACCCAATCGACTCCGCTGCCCAGGTTCACCGCCTTGAAGACGTCGGGGTAATTTTTCACGATGGCGCGGTGCAGTTCGTACATATCGGCATGGAACGCGGCCGGCAGATCGGAGCGCACCGCGAACGGCCCGTTAAGTATCGGGCGCGATTTCCAGATGATCCGCAGATTGGCCATGTCGAGCAGTTTCTTGTCCGACATCATCCGCAACGTGCCGCGGGTGTAGCCCTGCGACACCTCGCCAATGCCCGATGTCCAGGTAACACCCGCATCGTATTGCTTGTTCATCACCGCAATGACGCCCTGTTCATGCCCGCCGGAAAACCCGGTGCGGCCGAAATACTTGTTCGGCTCCGGATCGATGCCTGCGGCGCGAAATTCCGAGCGCGGGATCAGATAGCCGCTGGCACTGTTGGGGTCGGCCCAGGCGAGCGACTTGCCGCGCAGCTGTTCCAACGTGGTGATGCCGCTGTCGGCGCGGACATACAGCACCGCGACATAAAAGTTACCGCCATCCTGTTCCTGGCTGGTGAATATTGGCTTGACGTTGCCGTTGCTTTCCAACCAAGCCTGGGCATAGGAAACCGGGCTCATATACGACGCATCAACCTGCTTGGCGGCGAAGGCCTGGATGACGCCTGCATAGTCGGCCGCCATCACCAGCTTGACCGGAATTTCGAAGATTTCTTCGAGCAGCTTCTGGTAGGGGGTGTAGCGCGCCAGGCGGTCGGCGTCGTTCTCCCCACCCAGCAGGCCCATGCGGATGGTCGGCACCTGCGCGGCCCAGGGGCGCTTGCCTTTCTTGGGCATGGCGCGTGTTTCCTGCGCCATTGCGGTGGTTGCGAACGGCAGGATAGCGCTGGCAGCAAGCAGTCGGCGACGATGGATCATCTTGGCACCTTCCCGTGGTGGAACTTCCCCGGACTCTGCGCTGATATGGCAGTTGGATGTCAAGGGGATGACAGTTTCGTTAC
>JACMOQ010000344.1 GCA_014377905.1 Acetobacteraceae bacterium
GCCGGTGGTGGGCCCATACAACCCCGATCTTTATCGCTCCAAACCCAGGCGGCCGCCCCCCTTCCCGGGGTGGCGGCCCCCGCCTATAACCCGCCCATGCTCACCAAATTCGTCAAAATGCATGGCTGCGGGAATGACTTCGTCATTTTTGACGAACGCATCGCCTCATTGGGTTTGACCGTCACGCGGTCCGCCGCCATCGCCGATCGCCACCGTGGCATCGGCTGCGACCAATTTATTGTGATAGAGCAACCGCCAGCCGGTTCAACCGCCACCGCTTTCATGCGTATTCGCAATCCAGATGGCACTGAAGCTGGCGCTTGCGGCAACGCCACACGCTGCGTGGCGCATTTGCTGCACGGCGAAGCTGGCAATTTGTCGCCGGTCATTCAGACAATTTCCGGCCTGTTGCCCGCGCAAATCCTGCCCGATGGCCGCATCACCGTCGATATGGGCCTGGCGCGGCTCGACTGGCGGGACGTGCCATTGGCGGCGGCGATGGACACGCTGCACCTGCCGCTCGCCTTTGGCCCAGTTTCCAATCCTGCCGCCCTCTCGATGGGCAATCCGCACGCGACGTTCTTTGTCGATGATGTCGAGGCGCTTGATGTTGCCACCCTCGGCCCGGCCTTGGAGCACGCGGCGATTTTCCCCGAGCGCGCCAATATCGGCTTTGCGGAAATCCTCGCGCCCGACCGTATTCGCCTGCGCCTTTGGGAACGCAGCGCGGGATTGACCCTCGCCTGTGGTTCAGGCGCCTGCGCCACCATCGTCAACGCTGCCCGCCGCGGCCTTACTGGCCGGCGTGCCAGCATTATCGCCGATGGCGGCGTGCTGGATATGGAATGGCGCGACGATGGCCATGTGCTGATGACCGGTCCGGTTGCGACATCGTTTGTCGGCCAGATCGATCTTGCGGCCTACCCGGCATGAAAACCGAAATCCTGACCTTCGGCTGTCGGCTTAATACCTACGAATCCGAAGTCATGCGCGGCCACGCCGCCGGGCTGTCCGATACCATCATCGTCAACACCTGTGCGGTGACGGGGGAGGCTGAACGCCAAGCCCGCCAGGCGATACGCCGCGCGCACCGGGAACGGCCAGATGCGAAAATCATCGTCACCGGATGCGCCGCGCAAATCGCGCCCGAAACCTGGGCGGCGTTGCCCGGCGTAACCCGGGTGCTGGGAAATATCGAGAAGCTGCAACCGGAAAGCTGGGCGGCGGGCGCTGGGTCGGCGGTCTCCGATATCATGGCGGCAACCGAAACCGCCGCCCATCTGGTCACCGAATTTGCCGGCCGGGCGCGGGCGTTCGTTCAAGTTCAGCAGGGCTGCGATCATCGTTGCACGTTCTGCATTATCCCGTTCGGCCGTGGCCCCAGCCGCAGTGTGCCGATGGGTGCGATTGTCGAGCAGGTGCGTGTGCTGGTTAACACGGGTTACCAGGAAATTGTGCTGACCGGCGTCGATATCACCAGCTACGGCCCCGATCTACCCGGCAAGCCGAGCCTCGGCCAGATGATCCGACGCCTGCTGGCGTTGGTACCGGACTTGCCGCGCCTGCGATTATCGTCGCTTGATCCCAACGAAATCGATGTCGATTTATGGCGCCTGATCGCCGAGGAGCCGCGTTTGATGCCCCACCTGCATTTGTCGGCGCAGGCTGGATCCGACCTGATTTTGAAGCGGATGAAGCGCCGCCATTTACGCGCCGATGCTCTCGCCGTGATCGCCCGTGCCCGCGCCTTGCGCCCTGGCATCGGCATCGGCGCCGATCTGATCGCCGGCTTTCCGACCGAAACCGAGGAACTATTCGCCGAAACTCTGGCGTTCGTTGCTGAAGCCGAAATACCGTTCCTGCATGTGTTTCCCTACAGCGAACGCCCCGGAACGCCCGCCGCGCGCATGCCTGCGGTGGGTGTTGCGATCCGCCGGGAACGCGCATCCCGGCTGCGCGCCGCCGGACAGGCGCAGGCGGCGCGGTTTTATGCGGCGCAAATGGGCGCGGAAATTTCGGTGCTGGCGGAATCGGACGCCACCGGCCACAGCGAACATTTCGCCCCGGTTCGCATTGCAGCGAAACCCGGCAGCTTGTTGCGTGCCCGTGTCATTGGCACCGACGCGGCCGGCTTGATTGCGGAGGCGGCTTGAATGGCACTCGGCGGTTTTCTCGCCCGGCTTAAACAGGGCCTATCGCGTACTACCGAAAAGCTCGCGAGCTCCATCACCGCCGTCTTCACCAAGCGCAAGCTTGATGATGCGGCGTTGGAAGAACTTGAAGACCTGCTGATTGCCGCCGATCTCGGCACCGCGGTCGCCGGTGAAGTGATCGCCAATTTCCGTCGCAGTCGTTTCGGGAAAGAAGTCACCGATCAGGAAATCAAGGCCGCGCTGGCCGATGAAATCGCCGCCATCCTCACGCCGGTCGCCCAGCCCTTGGTGATCGACCGCCACCGCCACCCCCATATCGTGCTGATGGTGGGCGTGAACGGCACCGGCAAGACCACCACGATCGGCAAACTTGCCCAGTTCTACAGTGAACAGGGCCTGCGCTGCATGATGGTCGCCGGCGATACGTTCCGTGCGGCCGCCGTCGAACAATTGCAGGTCTGGGGCCAGCGGGCGGGTTGCGAGGTGATCGCCGGCGCCCAGGATGCCGACCCCGCCGGCCTCGCGTTCGATGCGCTATCAAAAGCCCGCGCCGCGAATATTGATGTGCTGCTGGTTGATACCGCCGGCCGCCTGCACAACAAATCCGCTTTGATGGAAGAACTGCGCAAGATCATCCGGGTATTGCAAAAGCAGGACCCCACCGCACCCCATTCAACCGTTCTGGTGCTTGACGCCACCACCGGGCAGAACGCGATCCAGCAAGTCCAGGTCTTCAAGGATATGGTCGATATCACCGGTTTGGTCATCACCAAGCTCGATGGCAGTGCGCGCGGTGGCATCGTGGTTGCGTTAGCCGAGGCTTTCGCCATACCGGTCCATGCGGTCGGCGTCGGCGAACAGGCCGCCGATTTACGGCCGTTCGATCCGGGGGAGTTCGCCCGGAGCCTTGTCGGGCTGTGATGCGGGCTTGCCCACGATATGGGCGTGCAAATCCTTGGAAAGCTGCTCAATTCGCTCAGCCATTAATTTCACCGCCTCGGTCAATTCGGTGTTCTGCTTCAGCATCCCGACCAGCAAACAGGTCTGTTCGTGGGTCAGTTTCTGGCGTTGCTCGTTTGCATCATCGAGGCCTTCGCGGTGTTGCGCGTCGGCGAGGGACTGCGCTTTGTCGCGATCAGCCTGCCTGGTTTGCGCCAGCAGGATCAGCGGCGCAGCGTAGGCGGCTTGCAGGCTGAAGGCGAGGTTGAGCAGGATGAACGGGTAGATATCGAAGCTCAATACC
>JACMOQ010000345.1 GCA_014377905.1 Acetobacteraceae bacterium
CTCTATACTACAGCAACTCAGCAACATTCCCTAAACTGTTGATCTCGCAGGCGCGAAACCTTGCGCCTGGAGCCAACACATCCGACAACGCAGCTCTTAAGCTCCGATTGCCTTGATACGCTTCGACAGACGTGAAATCTTTCGTGCAACTGTGTTGAGGTGCAGCACACCCTTGGTCGTGCCACGCTGCATTTCGGGCTGCGCGTTGCGCAGCGCCTCAACCGCGGCGGTCTTGTCGCCACTGGCAATTGCCAATTCGACCTTCTTCACAAAGGTCCGCACGCGGGACTTACGAGCGTTGTTGCGCACGGTGCGCACTTCTGTCTGGCGGATGCGCTTGCGCGCCGATGCGGTGTTGGCCATTGGGTCTCGGCTATCCATACGGTAAGGAAGGGGCGGTTGATAGGCAGGTGGCAGCGGCAAGTCAACCATAGTTCTGGCCGGCGCGCGATCACTTTCTCAGGAATGCTATCTTTTGAACGCGGGCTTGCGTTTCTCGGCGAAGGCGGACATGCCTTCCTGCTGATCGGGGGTGCCGAACATCGACAGGAACAGCCGGCGTTCAAAGCGGACGCCTTCGTTCAGGTTCACCTCGAAGGCGCGGTTGACGGTTTCCTTGGCCATGGCAACCGCAATCGGCGACAGATTTGCCAGGTCCGCGGCGATCTTCAAGGCTTCCTCGATCAGGGTTTCGGCCGGGAAGACCCTGGATACCAGATTGGCACGTTCGGCTTCGGCCGCATCCATCATTCGTGCAGTCAGGATCATATCCATCGCTTTGGACTTACCCACCGCCCGCGTCAGGCGTTGGGTGCCACCAGCGCCCGGCATCACCCCGAGGTTGATCTCGGGCTGGCCGAATTTGGCGGTGTCGGCGGCGACGATGAAATCGCACATCATCGCCAGTTCACACCCACCACCGAGCGCGAAGCCCGCCACCGCCGCGATCACTGGTTTCTTCACCTGCAACACGGTTTCCCAGTGTTTGCCAATGAAATCATTCTGATAAACGTCGGGGTAAGTGCGCCCGAGCATTTCCTTGATGTCAGCGCCGGCGGCGAATGCCCGGTCACTGCCTGTCAACACGATGGCGCCGATCGCGGGGTCGGCGTCAAATGCCAGCAACTGGGTGCCGAGTTCGCGCATCAACTGGTCGCACAGCGCGTTGAGCACCTTGGGGCGATTGAGGCGGATCAGCCCGACGGCACCATGGGTTTCGACCAGGATCATCTCAGGTGCGGACATCAAGGGGGCTCCAGTCATGATAAAACGTTCTAGTTAGCGTTGGGTGCGTGGGCAATAGAAGCTCGACCGGCCGGACTGCACGATACGGGCAATGCCGGCACAGGCGGTGCCGCCAGGACAGCCGGCGCAACGCTCGCCCTCGCGGCCGTAAACTTTCCAGGCTTTCTGGAAATAACCAAGCTCGCCATCCGGCTGAACATAGTCCCGCAGGCTTGACCCGCCAGCGGCGATGGCTTCGGTGAGGGTCGCCTTGATTTCGACGACCAGGCGTTTGATCTCGCCAGGCGTGACCGCCAGCGCCTCCCGCGTGGGGGCGATGCGGGCGCGGAACAGCGCCTCGCAGACATAAATATTGCCTAGCCCGGCAATCTTGCTCTGGTCGAGCAGCGCCGCCTTGATCGGAGTATGCCTTCCGGCCAGGGCCGCTGCAAGAATTTTAGCCGTAAAGTCACGCCCCAGCGGTTCCGGCCCCAACCCCGCGAGCAGACGATGCTGGTCTTCCGCGGCGGTCACCATCAAATCGACCGCGCCAAACCGGCGCGGATCGACAAAGCCAACCACGGTGCCGTCGGTTGTCTCGATCGTCATATGCTCGTGCAGCTGCGTTTCGTTCGACCCTACCGGGCGGATCAGCATGCGCCCCGACATGCCGAGATGCAGCAACATACTGTCGCCACCATCAAGCCGCATCAGCATGTACTTTGCCCGGCGGCGGAACCCGGTGATCACCGCCCCGGTCAGCCGGCGGGCAAGATTGGGCGGAAACGGAATGCGCAAATCGGGGCGATGCACGGCCGCCCGCGCAATGGTGCGCCCATCCAGCACGGTCGCCAGCCCACGCATCACAGTTTCTACTTCGGGGAGTTCCGGCATGATCGGCTTCACGCTATAGATGACACCTATGAGCGACAACCCATCGATCGATTTCGGCTTCCGCGAGGTTGACCGGGCAGCCAAGAAGCCCCTGGTGCGGGCGGTGTTCGACAGCGTGGCACCGCGGTACGACCTGATGAACGATCTGATGTCGCTCGGCATTCACCGGATCTGGAAGCAGGTTTTCCTGACCGCGCTTGACCCGAGGCCCCATAAATCCTTGCTCGATCTGGCCGGCGGAACTGGCGATATCAGCTTTGGCTGGCGCGAAAAAGGCGGTGGGCCGGTGATCTTATCGGACATCAACGAAGCCATGCTGTGTGTCGGGCGTGACCGGGCCGTAAATCGCGGACTGGTGAACGGGATCGATTTCCTGGTTGCCGATGCCGAGGCGCTGCCATTGCCAGACCGGTCGGTGGACACCGTCACCATGGCGTTCGGCCTGCGCAACTGCACCGACAAGGCGGCCGTGCTGGCCGAGGCGCGGCGGGTGCTCAAGCCGGGCGGGCGGTTCTTCTGCCTGGAATTTTCCACCGTGCGGGTCGCGGCCCTCGCCCCGGTTTACGATGCATGGTCGTTCAAGGTTCTGCCGCGCCTCGGCCAGGCAATCGCCGGTGATGCCGACAGCTACCAGTATCTCGCCGAAAGCATTCGGATGTTCCCCGATCAGGACAGTCTTGCCGCGATGTTCCGCACGGCCGGCTTTGCCCGGGTCAAGGTTGCGAACCTGTCGGGCGGGATCGCCGCCATTCATAGCGGGTGGCGGCTGTGAAACGCATCCTGCTTGTCATCACCGGCGGGATTGCCGCCTTCAAGGCCATCGAACTCGTCCGCTTGCTGCGCAAATCGGGCTACGGCGTCACCTGCGTGGTTACCAAATCCGCGACCGAGTTCGTCACCCCGCTCAGTCTTCAGGCGGTCAGCGAAAACAAGGTTTATGGGGAACTATTCTCCCTGACCGATGAAAGCGAGATGGGCCATATCCAGCTGTCGCGCGCCGCCGATCTGGTGGTGGTGGCGCCGGCGACCGCCAATTTTCTTGCCAAGATGGCGGCCGGGATTGCCGATGATCTGGCGTCTACTGTGATGCTGGCGACCGATAAACCAGTGCTGGTGGCGCCGGCGATGAATGTGCGCATGTGGCTCCATGCCGCGACCCAGGCCAATATGGCAACGCTCACCGGGCGCGGCATTTTGGTGATCGGGCCCGATGATGGCGCGATGGCCTGCAATGAATTTGGCCCTGGCCGTCTTGCCGAACCTCCCGCGATGTTCGCCGCGATCGAGGCCGCGCTCACCGCATCCAGGCCGCTCGCCGGTAAGCACGTACTGGTAACCTCCGGCCCAACCCATGAACCGATCGATCCGGTGCGCTACATCGCCAACCGCAGCAGCGGCCGGCAGGGCAACGCGATTGCGGCCGCGCTGGCGGCGCTCGGCGCGCGGGTCACGTTGGTCAGTGGCCCGGTATCGCTGCCGTTTCCGCCCGGCGTCACTGTGTGCCGCGTCGAAACCGCCACCGAAATGCTCACCGCCTGCCAGGCCGCCCTGCCGGCCGATGCCGCAATCTTCGCCGCCGCCGTGGCCGACTGGCGGGTTGCCAATGCCGGGGAGCGTAAGCTCAAGAAGACCCCAGGCGGCGCGCCCCCCGCACTCGTGCTGGTGCCCAATCCCGATATCCTGGCAACGATTTCCAGCCCCGGTCCCAATCGCCCGCGTCTCGTGGTCGGGTTCGCCGCCGAAACCAACGACCTGATCGCCAACGCCCAGGACAAACGCCGCCGCAAGGGCTGCAACTGGATCGTCGCCAATGATGTCTCCCCCGCGACCGGCATCATGGGCGGCACCGAGAACGAGGTCCACCTGGTGACCGAAGCCGGCATCGAACCTTGGCCACGCCTCGGCAAGGACGAGGTCGCCCATCGCATTGCCCAACGTATCGCGGACGCCTTGGCATGATCCAAACCATTCAGGTCCAGCGCCTGCCGCACGCTGAAGGTCTCGCACTTCCGGCCTATGCAACCGCAGGCGCCGCCGGGATGGATTTGCTCGCAGCCGTCATCACCCCGGTCACCATCGCCCCCGGCGCGCGGGTGCTGATCCCAACCGGCCTCAAAATCGCTTTGCCCCCCGGCTATGAGCTTCAAGTTCGCCCACGATCTGGCCTCGCCCTCAAGAACGGCATCGTGCTGCCCAACAGTCCGGGCACGGTGGACGCGGATTACCGGGGCGAGTTGCAGGTCATCGTGATGAACGCTGGTCAGGAGGCGTTCACCGTCGAACGCGGCATGCGCATCGCCCAGGCGGTTCTGGCGCCAGTGGTCCGCGCAATATGGGATGAAGTTACAACCCTCGACGAAACCACCCGCGGGGAGGGTGGTTTCGGCAGCACCGGGACATTGTCACCAGCCTGACATATCAGGCGGGGTGACAGGCGGACGCGGCTAGGCTACAGGCCCGCCTCCCCCCTTCGTTTAGGTCCGCCGATGGCACGAAGCATCCTACCAATCGCCCTCGGCGGGCGCCGCTTGCCGAATATCTGGGATATTACCGCGGTTCTGTGCGTATTTGGCGGGCTGGTGGCGCTATCACATTCGGCGCGCGGAACCTTGGTGCCGCTGTCGGCGCTGGAAACCAGCGCCATTACGCTCGACCCTTGGGCGTTGCCCGACTACGCGCTGCGCACCACCTTGCGAATGTTTGCGGCATTGGCGGCATCCTTGCTGTTCACCTTCACCTACGCGCCGCTGGCCGCCAAAAGCCGCCGCGCCGGGCTGATCATGGTGCCGATCCTCGATATTTTGCAGTCGGTGCCGGTATTAGGATTTCTGACTTTCACCATCGCGTTTTTCATGGCCTTGTTTCCCGGCCAGGTGATGGGGCTGGAGCTTGCCGCGATCTTCGCGATTTTCACCAGCCAGGCCTGGAACATGGCGTTCAGCTTTTACCAGTCGCTCACCACCGTGCCCGGGGACCTTGATGAAGCTTGCAAAGGGTTCCGGCTGACCGCCTGGCAGCGTTTCTGGCGCCTTGAAGTGCCGTTCGCCATGCCGGGCTTGGTCTGGAACACCATGCTATCAATGTCGGCCGGCTGGTTTTTCGTCGTCGCCTCGGAAGCCATCAGCCTCGGCGACACCACCTGGAAGCTGCCGGGCATCGGGTCGTACGTCGCGATGGCGCTCGACCAGAAGGACCTCGGCGCGATTGCCTGGGCGATCCTGGCCATGCTGCTGGTCATCCTCGCCTATGACCAGTTGCTGTTCCGCCCGCTTGTGGCGTGGTCGGCGAAGTTTCGTTTCGAAACCACCGCGAGTGCGGAGGTCGAGGATCCATGGATGCTGCGCCTGATCCGCCGCACCCATGTGCTGCGGGTGGCCGGGGGCAAGCTCGGCGACGGGCTGACCTGGTTTGGCGGCCTGCGCATCGCCTTCCCGCAATTTCGCCCGGCGCGCGAGGCAGCACCCACCCGCCTCGGCGATGCGGTCTTTGGCCTGTGCGTCGGGAGTGCGGCGATTTACGCGATCTGGGCGATCGCGACCTATGTCGCCGCCGATTTGAGTTGGTCCGATGTCGGCGAAACCCTGGTGCTCGGCCTGATCACTCTGCTGCGGGTGATGGTGCTGATGGTGCTGGCGTCGCTGATCTGGGTGCCGATCGGGGTATGGCTCGGCCTGCGCCCGACCTGGGCACGCCGGGTGCAGCCGGTGGCGCAGTTCCTGGCGGCATTCCCGGCCAATCTGCTGTTTCCGCCCTTCGTGATCGTGATTGTCGCCTTCAAGCTGAACCCCGATATCTTCCTGACGCCGCTGATGGTGCTGGGAACCCAGTGGTACATCCTGTTCAACGTGATTGCCGGTGCCGCCGCCTTTCCCGGCGATTTGCAGGAGGCCGCCAAGAATTTCCGGGTCGGCGGCTGGCTGTGGTGGCGCCGGGTGATCCTGCCAGGGATTTTGCCGTATTACGTCACCGGCGCCATCACCGCTTCCGGCGGGTCATGGAACGCGGCAATCGTGTCGGAGGTCGCGGCTTGGGGTGATGACAAGATCGCCGCCCATGGCCTTGGAGCCTATATCGCCCAAGCCACCGAACGCGGCAATTTCCATCAGATCGTGCTCGGCGTCGCGGTCATGTCGCTGTTCGTGGTGCTGGTGAACCGCTTCTTCTGGCGCCCGATCTACGCCCATACCAGCCGCCGCGCGACGATGACGTAAGGAGAGGCCTACATGATCGCCATCACCAACCTCGTCGAAATCCGCAACTGCCGGCAGGCCTATCACAAAGACAGCAACGCCGATCTGGTGGTGCTCGACAATGTGGATCTTACGCTTGCGGAAGGCGAAATCGTTGGCCTGTTGGGGCGATCGGGTTCGGGTAAATCGACCTTGTTGCGCATTGTCGCAGGCCTGCTGACCCCGACATCGGGCGATGTCCGCTGGCGCGGCGTGCCGATGACCGGGCCCGCGCCCGGGGTCGCGATGGTGTTCCAGTCTTTCGCGCTGTTCCCCTGGCTCACCGTCGAGGAAAACGTCGAACTCGGCCTCGAAGCCCTTGGCATTGGCCGCGCCGAACGCGCTGACCGCGCCGAGGCCGCGATTGACCTGATCGGCCTCGGTGGTTTCGAAAGCGCCTTCCCCAAGGAATTGTCCGGCGGCATGCGCCAAAGGGTCGGCCTCGCCCGCGCACTCGTGGTGCAACCCGAATTGCTGCTGATGGACGAACCGTTCAGCGCGCTCGATGTGCTGACCGCAGAAACCCTGCGCACCGATCTGATCGATCTGTGGATGGAAAAAAAGCTCCCGATCAAGTCGATCCTGATGGTGACGCATAATATCGAGGAAGCGGTGCTGATGTGCGACCGCATCCTGGTCTTCGCGTCCAACCCAGGCCGGGTCGCCAGCGAAATCAAGGTGCCTTTCGCCCATCCGCGCAACCGCCACGACGCCGCCTTTCGCCAGATGGTCGATGACATTTACGCCCTGATGACCCGCCGCGCCCCGACCCCACCGCCGGCCATTGCCTCCCCAGCCGCCGCCGCCGGGTTCGCCACCCGCCTCCACCCGGTTAACACCAATCTGCTCGCCGGCCTGATGGAAACCCTGGTCGCCGCCCCCTACGGCGGCCGGGCCGATCTGCCGGCGCTGGCCGACGATCTGCAAATGGAACTGGATGAGCTGTTTCCGTTGGGCGAGGTGCTGCATCTGCTACAATTCGCGGTGCTGGAAGAAGGCGATATCCGCCTGCTCGATGCCGCCCGCGCCTTCGTCGATGCCGATACCGACACCCGCAAAACCATGTTTGCCGCGGCCCTGCGCACCCAGGTGCCGCTGATCGCCGCGATCCGTCGCACACTGGATGAACGTTGGAACCATCGCGCGCCGGCATTGCGCTTCCGCGACGAACTGGAAGACCACATGTCGCCCGACTATGCCGAGGAAACTCTCGATGCGGTAATCGGCTGGGGGCGCTACGCAGAACTGTTCAGCTATGACGATGAAAGCGGCCAGTTCAGCCTTGATGATATCGAGGTCGGGCAATGAAGGCGCCCCCCGCTCCTTACAGCAAAAGGTCGGGTTGAAAATGCCGCATTGAGGCTTTTAATTACGATATCGTAACAATTTAAACACAAAAAACCGCCTCGACTTAAGCGTCTAAAAAATGCGCAACCGGCGAAGCGACCAAACTCACCATTTCCGCAATCGGCGCGGGCACCGGCGCAACCTGCTTCACCGCACGAACCACCTCCGGCAATGGATCGCCGCTCAGCATGCGCAATAACGGCCTCAGCACCCGCCCGGCTTGCGGAACCGCCGCGAGAAATGCCTCGCACTCCGCCTCGGTCAGCAAATGCCGCAACTGCAACCCAACGGCCACCGCCTCGTGGCCCAGCGTCCGCACTAGCCAATCCGGCGCGGTGGGATAATTCGGAATGGTGGTCAACTGTCCGGCCCGACTGGTACGCGGCGCCCGAGGCACCGGCGCCAACGGCGGCACACCTGCGCGCCACAGCGCCACCAGACGTTCCAACCGTGCCCGCATCCGCGCAATCCGCCCCCACACCGCCAGCAGCAATACTGTCAGCGTCCGGTCACGCGCTGCACGTCGCGCAATCGCGGCTTGCAGGTCAGTGAGGATGCGGGAAAAATTGAACATTATGCTGCACTAACACGAACACCGCATTATTGTCAATAATTTTAACTTAACCTGAGCGAAAATCCCGGCCTATCCAGCGATTTCCCCCAGGAAATCCCCAACAAACCGCCGCATCACCGCGAGCCGGGTTTCCGCCATCGCCTGCCCGGCGACAGTGCGAAAGCCTTCGGAAATCCTGAACAGCTTGACGTCGAAATGATCGAGCGCAAAGTGCGCATCGTCGTACGCCCTATCAACCGCGCGCGGATCAGTCGGGTGATACAGCCCCGACCCCATCCGCCCACCGACGTAAAAGCACCGGGCAATGCCGATCGCCCCGATCGCGTCGAGCCGATCGGCGTCTTGCAAAATACGCGCTTCCAAAGTCTCCGGTTCAATCGCCGCCGAAAAACTATGGGCGGCAACCGCGTGCGCTAACGCGGCAATCCTTTCCGGCGCAAACCCCAACTCCGCCGCGATGTCCCCCGCCCGCGCCGCCGCCAGGCGCGACGCCTGGGCGCGCAACGGCGAATTCTTCTCGACCGCGACGCAATCATGCAAAATCACCGCCGCCATCAGCAATTCCACATCGCAATCCGGTGCGGACGCTGCAATCGCCGCCGCGTTGCGCCAGACCCGCAGAATATGGGACAGATCATGCGACCCATCGGTGCCGGGCGGGTCGAGCCGGGCAAGCAGGTCCTCGGCCAGGACTTGGTGCGGGTGGAAGGCTGCGGCAGTTTGCGTGTCGGTCATACCCCGTCGCTTACCACGGGCAACGGTCTCGCAAAAACCTCCGGGTCGGTCTAATCCGGTGCAACGAATTTCGGAGGCCCAATCCCATGCTGCGTCTGGACACCAAAATCGCCTTCATCACCGGCATCGGCTCCGTCGGCGAGGGTTGGGGCAATGGCCGCGCCACCGCGACCCTGTTCGCCCGCCAAGGTGCGGC
>JACMOQ010000346.1 GCA_014377905.1 Acetobacteraceae bacterium
CCATGCCGGAAGCGGATCGCCCGCTGGTGCCGCTATTACGCGATTTTCTCTAGAGTCTGGTTTTCACGATCATCTTTATCCGATCAAACGAAGCCGTTTGAACGGATGATGATCTAGTCAAAGGGCCACGCCATGTCTGACGCTAATCCCATTGCCTGCCTGCTGGTGATCGGCAACGAGGTCCTGTCCGGCCGCACCCAGGACGCCAATATCAAATTCCTCGCCATCGGCCTGGGCGAAATCGGCATTCCGTTGCGCGAAGTCCGGGTGATCCCCGATGTGCGTGACACCATCATCACGGTGGTCAACGAAGTGCGCGCCAAATTCGACCACGTCTTCACCACTGGCGGCATTGGGCCGACCCATGACGACATCACCAGCGAATGCATCGCCGCAGCCTTCGGCGTGCCGTGGGAACCGCATCCCGAAGCGTGGGCGCGCATGGAAGCCAGCTACAAGCCTGGGGAGTTCAATGCCGCCCGCCAGCGCATGGGCACCATGCCGAAGGGCGCCAGCCTGATCAATAACGCCGTTTCCATCGCGCCTGGCTTCACCATGGGTAATGTCCACGTCATGGCCGGCGTGCCGCGCATCATGCAGGCGATGTTTGCCGTGCTGGCGCCGACCCTCAAAGGTGGCAAGCCGATCATCAGCCGCGCCGTGTACGCGCTGCGCCTAGCCGAAGGCGCGATCGCCGATGGTTTGGGCGCCATCCAGGATCGCTACCCCGGGCTCGACCTCGGCAGCTATCCGTATTACCGCCCGTCCGGCAACGGCGTCGCCATCGTTGCCAAGGGCACCGATGTTGCCGCCGCTGAGGCGGCGATTACCGAAGTATCCGCGCTGATGATCACCTGCGGCGCCATCCCGGTGCAGGGTGAACCAGACCCCGCCTGATGAGGATATACTAATGCCGTTACCGCCGCCCGCCGATCGTGAGTTGATGCACACCCGCGACATAAAGTTGCAAGGCTTCCGCCGCGCCGATGGCCAGATGGATGTCGAAGCTCATCTGACTGACACAAAAGGGTTCGACTTCAGCAACCCCGATCGTGGCGCGATCAGTTCGGGCGTTCCGCTCCACGAAATGTGGGTGCGAATGACGATCAACGACCATCTCGACATCACTGCGTGCGAGGCGATAACCGACCACGGCCCTTACGCAAACTGCGGCGGTGGGGCTGCGAGTTTCGCCAAGCTGGTGGGTTTGCGGATCAAGTCGGGTTTCCTCAAGGCCGCCAATGAACGGGTCGGTGGCGTGCTCGGCTGCACCCATCTGCGGGAGATGTTGCAGCAGATCGGCACCGTGGCGCTGCAAACAATCTGGCCGGTCGAGTCGCGCCGCGATGCCGCAGCGCTTGAAGCTGCCAAGGCGCGCGGTGAAAACCCGGTCAGTAAGACCGACGGCACCGAAGGCATGATAAATTCATGCTTTGCATACGCCGCCGATGGCGAAAATGTCCGCAAGCGTTGGCCGCATCGCTACACCGGAAATCAGGCGATTGCCGAAACCCCCGCCGTCGGCTGACCGCGCGTCCGCCGCCAACTGGCAGGCTTGCGCAGGTCCGGTATGCCACCGCCCGAGCGGGCGATTTTACGAAAATAGTTCACCACATGCACCCTGATGGCGCTGGTGCGTCCACCGGGATGGCCCTCGCGTTCAATTCGCTGCACCAGATCGCTGAGGGTGATGGTCTCCAGCAGGCAGATTTCCCGCAATGCATCCCAAAGTTCAGGTTCAAGCCGCATGCTGGTGCGTCCGCTTTTGGCGATCACATTGCGGTTGATCAATCGGCTGGCGGTCATGTTCATCTCCGTGATGATGGCTGACTGTGACTTTC
>JACMOQ010000347.1 GCA_014377905.1 Acetobacteraceae bacterium
CGCGCCGCCTGCTCCGGGTCGCGGCCCAGGATGTCGGCGAGGCCGCGCAAAGTCCAGGCCTGGGCAGCGCCGGTATCGAGCGGACGTTGTGCCCGGCGGGCCGGGCGGGCGGCGATCCGGCGCCCGCGGGCACTGTTCGGGTCGATCAAGGCCGCCGGATGGGGCCGATGCTCAGGGTCCTCGGCGAGCATGCCGGTGAGCAGATCGGCGATCAGCGGTGGCAGGCGTGCGTCGCCCATCAGGGCGGCGTAGCTGCCGAGATCGAGTTTTCGTCCGATGATTTCCGCATCGTCCATGCCCGCCATCGGCATCCGGCCGAGCGCCATGGTCAGCATGGTGACGCCGAGTGCGTAGACGTCATCGGCCACGCTGCCATCGCCGCGCGATGATGGCGGGCAGACCGCGACGTAAGGCGGCTCGAACACCACCGATTGCAATGCTGCCGGCGGGCTGGCCCAGGCCATGCCAAGGGTTGCCGGTTCGCCGGGCTGGTGGCGGAAGATATTGCTGGGGCGGATGGCGCGATGGGTAATGTTGCGGTCGGCGAGCCGGGTAAGGGCCGCAGCGGCCGGGCGCAGCAGATCATCCAGTAATGTTTGTTCGTTCCACGGCGGAATGCTGGCCGCCCCGTTGGGCCAGATCGGCGGCCCGGGTGGAACGGGACAAATCACACAGTAGCCGCTTGTGCCGTTCGGACCGGCGGCCGCGCCGTGGGCAAGCGGGGTCAGCACATGATCGATCGGCCCGGCGGCCAGGATGGCGAGCGCGGCGGCGCGGGCAGGGGCATGGTCGCGGGCGCGCACCGCCATTAGCGGGAGCGTGCTGCCATGGCGATCAGCCACGGCAAAGCTGTCGAGGCCACCGCCTGCTTCGGCAAGCGGGCTCGCAAAATCAACCGCGTAAAGCCCGGCGATCAGGTCGGGGTGCGGTGCCGGATCACGCGCGTTTTGCGGTGTTGCCATTTCAAAGCTGCCTCGCGCAGTGGATCGCGGGACTATGGTGTGGAAACATTACCAAGATGGAAATCTGAACCGGGCAGCCAGGTGATTGCGGCCACCGCCGGGAACGGGCAGTTTGCTGGGCAATGCCGCCAAGGGAGATCCACGCGTGACCGCCAATCGCAAGAAACTGCTGCTGCCAACTGAAATGGCGCGCGCCGGATGGGCGGTGCTCGATGGGCGCGACGATATCGAGGCGGTGGCGTTTTCGCCCGAAACCAGCGAGGCCGAGCTTCATGCCGAGCTGGCGACTGCGTCCGGCATCGCCCTGTGGGGCCGCCCGTTCCGCGCTGTCGATGTGACGGCGGCGCCCAATTTGCAGGCCGTGGCACGGATCGGGGTGGGGTATGATGCGGTCGATGTGCCGGCCTTGAGTGCGGCCGGCATTCCGCTGCTGACCGCCGGCATTGCCAATTCGATCAGCGTGGCCGAGCAGGCGCTGTTCTTCATGTTCCACCTCGCCAAGGTCGGCGCGGAAATGGATGCGGTGGTCAAGGAAGGCCGTTGGGAGGACCGGTATTCACGAAAATTATTCGATCTTGCCGGCCGCAAATTGCTGATCGCGGGCTTTGGCCGCATCGGCACACGGCTCGCCGCACGCTGTCTGGCGCTGGAAATGCAGGTGTTCGTGCATGATCCCTATATCGCCCAGGATGCGATTGTGGCGCGCGGTTGTGTGGCGGCACCGGACCTTGAGGCAATCCTGCCCGAGATGGACGTGGTCAGCATCCATTGCCCGAAATCGCCGACCAGCATCGGCATGTTTGATGCGGCCCGCCTGGCGCTGATGAAGCCGAGCGCCTGGCTGATCAACACCGCCCGTGGCGGCATCGTCGATGAGCCGGCGCTGCACGCGGCACTGGTCGAAGGCCGTCTGGCCGGAGCCGGGCTTGATGTGTTCCTCGATGAGCCCACCCCGGCGGATAACCCATTGCTGCGCTTGCCCAACGTGATCGCCGCCCCGCATATGGCGGGTGTCACGCAAGAAGCGCTTGACCGCATGGCAGTCGCCTCGGTGCGCAATCTGCTCAGCGTGATCGATGGCCATCCCAATGTCGATAATGTCATCAACAAGGACGTGCTGTGACACTTTGGGTCCGATTTGCGGGTGGGTTCGGGGTCCTTGCCGGCGATACCGTTGCGGTACACGACGGCGACATGTTCGGCGCCAATGCACCGACCGGGGAGGTCCGCACTCTCGCGGATACAAACCTGCTCGCCCCGGTAGTACCTGGCAAATTCATTGGGTTGTGGAATAATTTTCACGCTGTGGCCGCGCGCACCGGCCATCCCGCGCCGACTGTGCCGCTCTATTTCCTTAAGGCGACCAGTTCGATTATCGGGCCGGAAGACGGCTTCCGCGCCCCGCCGGGCTATGATGGCAAGGTGGTGTACGAGGGCGAGCTTGGGGTGGTGATCGGCACACGCTGCTTCAATGTGTCCGAGGCCGAGGCCGCGCACCATATTTTTGGCTATACGTGTGTGAACGACATCACCGCGGCTGACCTGTTTTTTGCCGCCGACCCGGAATTTCCGTCCTTCCCGCAATGGGCGCGGGCCAAAGGCTGCGATGGGTTTGGCCCGATCGGCCCGGCCATCGCGACCGGCATCGATCCGATGGGGGCGGCAGTCAAAGTCGCGCTGAACGGGCGGGAGCGGCAGAATTATCCGCTATCGGACATGATCCTGTCGCCCGCGCGCATCGTCAGCCTGCTGTCGCGGGAGATGACATTGCTGCCCGGCGATGTGATCGCGTGCGGCACGTCGGTCAACGCGCTGCCGATGCGGCCGGGGATGGTGGTGGAGGTGTCGATCGACGGGATCGGCACCTTGCGCAACCATTATCTGACCGACGCCGCCCAGGTTTCGTAACGCGCGCGGGTGGCGGCATTCATCGGGTAGAGGCCGGGCAGGGGCACACCGCGTTCAACCTCGGTCATGATCCAGCCTTCCTGACGCTCCTGTTCGATCGACTCGATGGTCACAGCCTCCACCAGATCGGCCGGGATCAGCACCGCGCCGTCCTGGTCGATCACCACCACATCGTCGGGGAACACCGCGACGCCGCCACAGCCAATCGGCTGCTGCCAGGCAACGAAGGTGAGGCCGGCAACCGACGGTGGGGCGGCAGCGCCGGCCGACCAGACCGGCAGGCCGGTGCCAAGCACGCCGGCGAGGTCGCGCACCACGCCGTCGGTGACCAGCGCCGCGACGCCGCGCTTTTCCATCCGCGCGCAAAGGATGTCGCCGAAAATTCCGGCGTCTGTGACCCCCATGGCATCGGCGACCACCACACATCCTTCCGGCATCGCCTCGATCGCCGCGCGGGTTGAAATCGGCGAGGCCCATGATGCCGGGGTGGCCAAGTCTTCACGGGCTGGCACAAAGCGCAGGGTAAAGGCGGGGCCGACGATGCGCTGCTGGCCGGGCTTGATCGGAACCGCGCCGCGCATCCAGACGTTACGCAGGCCCTTCTTCAGGAGCACTGTGGTCAGGGTGGCGGTGGTAATGCCCGCAAGGGCTGCTTTGGTGGTGGCATCGAGTGTCATGGTTGGAATTTCCCCGGCAATAGGCCGCTAAGCTATTGCAATCCGACCGGCTTGGCCATGCTTGCGCGGTTGCGCCGGCACCCGATTGGCAACAATGGTTACGGCTGTCTTATTTTGTTGCTGGACAAACCCACCATAAGTCGTTCCCCTGGAGTGGCTGTTGTCGGACGAAACCGATGCGGGGCTAAAACAGGGAAGGAGGCTGGCGCGCCGATGGATAGCGAAGCAACACCATTGCTCAGCGTGCGCGATGTGACGGTCCGGTTTGGCGGGGTGGTGGCGCTGGATGCTGTCAGCTTCGACGTGGCCAAGGGCGAGATCACCGGGCTTATCGGCCCCAATGGCGCTGGCAAGACCACCTTGTTCAACTGCCTCAGCCGGCTTTATCAGCCGAGTTCCGGTGAAATTCTGTTTGAAGGCGCATCCGTGCTGGCCATTCCGCGCCACCGCATCGCCTCGGTCGGCATTGGCCGCACCTTCCAGAACGTGGCGCTGTTCGGCAAGCTGACCGTGCTGGAAAACGTCATGGTCGGGCGCCATAGCGGCACGAATTCAAGTTTTTTCGCCAATGCCCTGCGCTTGGGATCAGTGATCGCCGAACAACGCGCCGCCCGCAACCAGGCGATGGAACTGATTGATTTCATGGATTTGCGGGAATTCACCCATTGGCCGGCCGGCGGCCTGCCGTTCCCGATCAGGAAGCGGGTGGAACTGGCGCGGGCGCTGGCCGCCAAGCCCAAGCTGCTGCTGCTGGATGAGCCGGCAGCCGGGCTTAACCACGAGGAAGTAGCGACGCTGGAAACCCAGATCCGCCGGGTTCGCGATCTTCAGGGCGTCACGGTCCTGCTGGTGGAGCATCATATGAGCCTGGTGATGTCGGTGTCCGACAAGGTCGTGACGGTGAATTTCGGCCGCAAGATTGCCGAGGGCACGCCGGATGAAGTCAAGCGCGATCCCGAAGTGATCCGCGCCTATCTCGGGACGGCCGGCTGATGGGCGCGATATTGGAGGCCAAAGGCGTCAGCGCCTGGTATGGAATGATCCAGGCGGTCACCGAGGTCGATCTGCAGGTCGAGCAGGGCGGGGTGACGGCTTTGTTGGGCGCGAACGGCGCCGGCAAAACCACCACCTTGCGTGCCTTGTGCAATATGGTTCGCCGGTCCGGCACCACGACATTTGATGGCGTCGATATCTCGCGGCGCAGCACCGAAGATATTGTGCGCATGGGGGTTGCCCATGTTCCGGAAGGGCGCGGGACCTTCGTTGCGCTGACGGTGGAGGAAAACCTCAAACTCGCGTTCCACACGCGGCGCGATCGGGCCGCTGCGATGCGCGACATGGATTTGGTGTTCGATTATTTCCCGCGGCTCAAGGAGCGCATTCGTCAGCAGGCCGGCACCTTGTCGGGGGGCGAGCAGCAAATGCTGGCGATTGCCCGCGCCTTGATGCTGGCGCCACGGCTGATGCTGCTGGACGAGCCATCGTTCGGGTTGGCGCCGCTGATCGTGCAGGAGATTTTCCGCATTCTTCGCCAGATCAACCGTGATGCGAAAGTCTCGATGCTGATCGTCGAGCAGAACGCGGCCTTGGCGCTGGAACTCGCCGATCAGGTTTATCTGCTGGAAACCGGCAGTGTGGTGACCTCGGGTCCGTCCGACATGGTGCGCAACGATGAAGCGCTCCGCAAAGCCTATCTCGGCTACTGAGGAACACAGCTTCATGGAATTTTTCATCCAGCAAGTCGTCGCCGGTCTGACCAGCGGGGCGATCTATGCCTGCGTGGCGCTCGGGTTGGTGATGATTTTCGTCTCCACCGACCATATCAATTTCGCCCAGGGCGAGATGGCGATGTTTGCAACTTATATCGCCTGGGCGCTGATCGATGCCGGGGTGCCGTACTGGATCGCCTTTGGCAGCACAATCCTGATTGCCTTCGTGGGCGGATTGCTGATCCAGCGCTTCATTCTCAAACCGCTCGAAAACGCTCCGGTGCTGGCGCTGGTAGTGTGCTTTATCGCCCTGCTGTCGATTTTCAACGCCATGGCGGGGATGATCTGGAGCTACACGATCAAGCCATTTCCATCGCCGTTTCCGGCATTGGATTTGACGGGGCACGGGCTGGTGAATGTGCGCCAGCTTGGGGTGGTGGGCGTCACGTTGATCATGCTGGGCATTCTGACGGTGTTTTTTCGCTACACCACCTTGGGCCTGGCGATGCGGGCGGCAGCCCAGAATGCCAGCTCGGCGCGGCTGATGGGGGTGCGGGTGTCATGGATGCTGGCACTCGGCTGGGGGCTGGCGGCAGCCATCGGTGCCACGGCCGGCATGCTGGTCGCACCTTTGGTCTTCCTCGACCCCAACATGATGACCGGCATCTTGGTCTATGGCTTTGCCGCCGCCCTGGTGGGCGGCATCGCCAATCCGGCCGGTGCCGTGTTGGGCGGCTTTATTGTTGGCGTGCTGGAAAACCTGGTGGGCAGCTACGTTATTGGCAATGAGCTGAAGCTGACCTTCGCGCTGGCGATGGTGGTTGGGGTGTTGCTGTTCAAGCCGGCCGGATTGTTCGGCCGCGTTATCGTGAAGCGGGTTTGACCATGGCAGCCGACGCAACCAGTTGGGCGACGAAATCCGGCTTTGGCAAAATGGCCATTCTGTTCTGGGCGATATTGGCGGCGCTGCCACTGATCGGCTATGTCCGCGACGACCCGAGCTTCGATTATTACATGTTCATGGGCCAGTCGATGCTAATCTACGGCACCGCAGTGCTGGGGTTGAACCTGTTGATCGGCTTTAACGGCCAGATTTCGCTCGGCCATAGCGCCTTCTTCGCGGTCGGTGCCTATACCACCGCCATTCTGATGAACTTTGCCGGCATGCCGTATTGGGCGACCATCCCGATTGCCGCGGTGGTGTGTTTTGGCGCCGGATTTCTGTTCGGGCTGCCGGCTTTAAAGCTGGAAGGGCATTATCTGGCGCTGGCGACCTTCACCTTGGCGATCGCGGTGCCGCAATTGCTGAAATACAAGGCCATCGCAGGTTGGACCGGCGGGGTTGGCGGGTTGCTGCTGGAAAAGCCCGATCCGCCGTTTAACCTGCCCTTAAGCCCGGATCAGTATTTGTACTATCTGTGTCTGTTCGTTTCCATGCTGATGTTCTGGTTCGTCTACAACCTGCTGCGCGGCCGCAGTGGCCGGGCGATGATGGCGATCCGCGACCATCCGATGGCCGCCGGCACGATGGGCATCGATACCGCGCTCTACAAGACCGTAACCTTTGGCATCAGCGCCGCGATTACCGGGGTGGCTGGCGCGCTGTCGGCGATCACCATCGCCTATGTCGCGCCTGACAGCTTCACCTTGCAATTGGCGGTATCGTTCCTGGTCGGGCTGGTGGTGGGCGGCATCGCGTCCTTGCCGGGCTGCATTCTGGGCGGAGTCTTTATCGTTTTGGTGCAGAACTCAGCGCAGTCGATTTCGGACTGGATGAAGGTGTCCTTCTCGCTCCGCTACGATGTCCCGGCCTGGGCAATCTACGGGGTGCTGCTGCTGTTGCTGATGTATTTCCTGCCATCGGGGCTGATGGGCGGCCTGATCGCCCTGAAGGAACGTCTGTTTGGCGCCAAGGGTCCTGACAGCACCGACGATCCCGCGCCGCAAGCTTCCCGCAATGATTAGTCCCGCTTAGCAACCAACAGGAGACAAACCTATGAAACTCTCCAGAAGACACGCCGTTATTGGCGCCGCGACCGGCCTGCTTGCCCGGCCAGCACTCGCCCAGAATAAATATGGTCCAGGTGTGACGGATACCGAAATAAAAATCGGTCAGACGATGCCCTATAGCGGCAATGCGTCGGCCTATGGTGTTGCCGGACGGGCGCAGTCGGCCTATTTCCGCATGATTAACGACCAGGGCGGCGTCAATGGTCGCAAGATTAACTTCATTTCGCTCGATGATGGCTACAGCCCGCCCAAAACGGTCGAACTGACCCGCCAGCTGGTCGAGCGCGATCAGGTGCTGCTGATGTTTTACAGCCTGGGCACCCAGACCAATACTGCCGTTCACAAATATATGAACCAGAAGAAGGTGCCGCAGCTGTTTGTTGCCACCGGCGCATCAAAATGGTCCAACCCCAAGCAATTCCCCTGGACCATGGGCTGGTCGCCGAATTATCACACCGAAGGCGCGATTTTCGCCAAGCGGATTCTGCAAACCGACCCCACCGCCAAGATCGCCATCCTGCGCCAGAACGACGACATGGGGGGGGACTATTTGGATGGGGTGAAGGAAGGCCTCGCCCCGATCTGGAAAAATGTGGTGGCCGACGTGACCTACGAGGTCACCGATCCGACGGTTGATTCGCAAATTCTGCAAATCCGCAATTCTGGTGCCACCATCTTCATCGATATCGCCACCCCGAAATTCGCCGCCCAGGCGATCAAGAAAATCGCCGAAATCGGCTGGAAGCCAACCCATTACCTGGTGAGCGTGGCGGCCTCGGTCGGTGCGGTGATGCGACCGGCCGGGTTTGAAAATGCCCAGGGCATTATAACCGCGCAATACGCCAAGGATGTCACCGATCCGGGTTGGGCAAAGTCGCCGGATTATATCGAGTGGAAGGCGTTCATGGATAAATGGAACCCAACTGCCAATCAGCTCGAAGGGTCAAACGTGACCGGCTATGCGGTTGCGGTTAATCTAGTCAAACTGCTGAAACAATGCGGCATTGACCTGACGGGGGAAAATGTGATGCGTCAGGCCGCCGATATGAAGGACTACGACATTCCGTTGTTGCTGCCAGGCATCAAGGTCAACACCAGCCCGACCAACTTCTCCCCGATCCGGTCGGTGCAACTGGCACGGTTCGATACCGATCATTGGAGCCTGTTTGGCGATTTGCTGTCACAAGACGCCCACGCCTGAGGCAGCTTACCCGAATCCCACCGGTGCAGCTTCACCGGTGGCGATTTCGCGCACCAGCTTTTGCCGCATGGCAACGGCGAATTCCTGAAAGGTTTCGCACCACACTGCGAACGCGCCAGGGCCGCCGATGACGCTGGCGCGATAATATTCCACCAGATCGGGTTCCTCGTGCAGCACGCAGAGCCCGTTGATGGTCACCCCGAGATCGACCAGCCGATCGCGCACGATCTCGGGCGCGATGCCCTGATTGGATCGGCCGTCGCCAACCACATCGATCACCAGGCGACGCGCCGGCGGCACAAGATCGAGCAGTCCGGCGCAGATCGCCAGGGCTTCCCCGATCGCGGTTGCGGCACCGCGGATACTGCGCGGGGTGTTTTCCACCGCATCGGCGAAGGCTGCTATGGCCGCCGGGCTGTCGAGCCGGGTCCACTCCAGCACCACATCCTGCGCGCCAATTCCCGACCAGATCACGACCGCGCACAGGCTTGCCCCGCCCGGCCCGCCGGGCAGGCCCGCCATCACCGCGTCGTGGCGCAATGCCGCGGCACAGCCCGACGCCATCAGACCGAATTCGTCAAAGGTGACGCTGGCGGAGCAATCGAGCGCGAGGATTAATGCGAGATCGGCGGGGGGCATGCGCGGGCGGACCTTCCTGGAAGCGGCTGACTTGCCCATTCGGGGCGACAGAGTCGAGGGCGCCCCTTTTGTTCAAAGAACTGCGTCGCATGCCGCCCTGCCTTCCCATCGCGGGCATGGACATCTGCCCGCCAAACGACAAAACATCTTACATAAATCGCGAACGGCAGGCATGGCATGGACACAGTAACGTTTTGGAATGGCGAATGGCACGACGGCAGCCCAGCAGTCTTGGGCCCACGCGACCACGCCTTCTGGCTCGGCTCGATAGTGTTCGACGGAGGCCGTGTGTTTGATGGCTGTGGGCCCGACCTCGATCTGCACGCCGCGCGCGCGGTACGCTCGGCCCGCGCGCTGGGATTACACCCCAAGCAAACCCCGGAGGAGATTTTTGCCCTGATGCTGGACGGCATCAAGCGCTTCCCGCCCAAAGCCGAGCTTTATGTCCGGCCGATGTTCTGGGCGACCCAAGGCGGGCGCGGGCCGATTTCAGTCGATGGCGATAGCGTGCAGTTCCTGCTGTGCATTTATCTGTCGCCGATGCCGACCGGATCGGGCACCATGCTCGGGCTGTGCCGCAGCATTCGGCGCCCGACGCCGGAAAGCGCGCCGACCGACGCCAAGGCAAGCTGCCTTTACCCGAATTCGTCGCGCGGTGTGGCGGAAATGGTGGCGCTGGGGTTTAATAATGGCGTGGTGCTCGACGCGCTGGGCAATGTCGCGGAGACGTGCAGTTCCAACATCTTCATCGCCCGTAATGGCGTGGTGGCAACACCGGTGCCGAACGGCAGCTTCCTGGCCGGGATTACCCGCAACCGCACCATGGCATTGCTGCGCGAGGCGGGCGTGGTGGTCGAGGAACGCACTATCCGCCCCGATGAGCTTGAGGCCGCCGATGAGATCTTCACCACCGGCAACGCCGGCAAGGTCCAGGCGGTGATCCGCTATCTGGACCGTGATTTGCAGCCCGGCCCGCTGACCCGCAAGGCAGGCGATCTTTACATGGCGTATGCGCAAACCCAGCGGATTGGCTGATAAGCTGGCAGGGTGTTGATTGCCGGTATTTCGGCCGGCACAGTGCGGACAATCAACGGGAGAAACCATCATGGCGCGGCTACCTTATCTGACCCAGGCCGATTTGCCGGACGAGCATAAGCATCTGCTGGCGCGCGACATCGCGTTATTCCGGCTGATGACCCACAGCCCGGGCGGCGCGCGCGCGTTTTCTGGCCTGGGCGGCTATATCCGCAACAAAAGCACGCTTGACGGCCGGCTGCGGGAATTGGCGATCCTCCAGGTCGGCTGGCTCGCCAAATCGCCTTATGAATGGTCGCATCATGTCAAGATCGGGCATGATTTCGGGGTGAGCGACGCCGATATTCAGGCGCTGATCGATGACACCGATGGCAAGGCCACCACCCTTGACGGGCAAAGCCGGGCGGTGCTGCGGGCAGCGCGGGAAATGACGGTGGATGGGGCGGCGTCGGCGGAAAGTTTTGCCGCGCTGCAAGGGTTTCTGTCGAATGAACATCTGACCGATCTGGTGCTGACGATCGCGTTCTACTGCGCGGTGGTGCGGTTCCTGGCGACGATGCAGGTGGATGTGGAGCCGGAGTATCAGAAGTATCTGGCGCAGTTTCCGTTTCCGGCGGCCACGCAATAAGACAAGGTAAGGTCTTCTTTGTTTGAAAACAAAGAAGCAAAAAAACTTTATGACTCTGTTGTCGTTGGCGTGCGAACTCACAGGGGTACTACGCCAACGGCAACAAACTCACAGAAAGTTTTTTTACCTTCCCTTTATCGCCCGCCTTCACCAGGACCAGACAATGCAAA
>JACMOQ010000035.1 GCA_014377905.1 Acetobacteraceae bacterium
GATCAGGGATACCCCTAGGGTATTTTTGATATCGTCCCACTCTTTGGGGGTGGCATGGAAGAATCCGCTTGCTTGGCGGAAGATGATGCGACCGGACTCAGTTGAGAAGTTATGTCTTTTCTCGATGTAGTCGAACGTCACCGTGAGATCTTCCGCCTTAAGGCCATGCCGCGCCAGAGCCTGATTGCGCATGTATATCAGTATCCCGTCGTCGGTTGCCTCGATCACAAAGTCCACAAAGGCCTCCGGGACGTCCAGGAAAAACTCTCGATCCGAGTAGCTACCCACCGACGCTTCCATACCTGTTGTCTTAGCCCAGGCAGCGAGTTTCTCCAGATCCAACCGTGGCGTATCGCTCAGAAAAGCAATTTGTGACCGCCGCTTGTCATCGTCACGCTGGGCGGTTTCACTTCGACTGAGTTGTAGGTCGACGTTCGTCCCCGGCTGCCTCAGCCAAATCGAACGTTCGGTCCGGCGCAGTTCAACGAAGCCAAGTTGCGTCTGCATCATGACGGCAACGGTTTCGAAATACCGGGCGTCGACCCGATGAGCGACGTGGTTGAACTGCATCGTATTTGTTATCTCCGATCAATTGCTTGTCATTGCTGGCAGCGGTCAGAACCAAGGCTTCGCAGGAGCGGTCACCACGGTCGCATCTTTTCGACGATAGCCCTATTCAATACCGACCAAACGTGCATGCTCGCACCACGATTCGTCATGCTGTCTTGGTTGAGCTTGGCGGTCTTCGTGGATCATTCTGGCAAAGCTGGCGATCACCAATGTCGACGCAATCCATCGGTCCGGGCTCGCGCGCGCTATCGAGCTTGCCGCCCGACATTGAATGCTCACCGCGCGGCAAGGCTCCGCCGCAGCCGCGCGATGGCGCCAGGCTGGCCCCGCACCCTCAGCACACGGCCAGTCTCGTCGTACTCTTCGAACAACACCCGCGCGCTTTCATAGACCGCGCCGATCAGCCCTTGTTTCGCATAGGGCAACACCAGGACATCCTCCACCATCGCCGCCTCGAAGAACGCGATGATGGTGTCCCGCAGCGCGCTCACGTCCGCGGGCGCGTGGGCGGACAGCAGGATCGCGTCTGGATGCTTCTCCATCAGCGCCGCACGCCCCGCGGTATCCACCCGGTCGAGCTTGTTCAGCACCAGCCGCGACGGCACCGCATCCGCCCCTATCTCGCGAAGCACGCTGCGGCTGACCTCAAGTTGCGCCTCATAGGTCGGATCCGATGCATCGACCACGTACAGCAGCAGCGAGGCCTCCAGCGCTTCTGCCAAGGTCGATCGGAATGAGGCGACCAGGTCGTGCGGCAACTGCTTGATGAAGCCGACCGTGTCGGAGACAAGCACGCGCGGCCGGGTCTCGGGCTGCAGGGTGCGCACGGTGGTGTCGAGAGTGGCGAACAGCTTGTCTTCCACCAGCACATGGCTGCCGGTCAGCGCCCGCATCAACGAAGATTTACCCGCATTGGTATAGCCGACCAGCGCCACCCGCAGTTGATCGCGCCGGGCGGAGCGGCGCTGATCGCTATCGCGCTGCACCGCCTCCAGCTGGTCCTTCAGCTCAGAGAGCCGGTCGCGGATCTTGCGGCGATCGAGGTCCAGGGTGCTTTCGCCGGTGCCTGGGCCTTGCTGCCGCCCGCCACCGGCTGAGGACTCCCGCATCCGGGGTGCCACGTATTTGAGGCGCGCCATCTCCACTTGCAGCTTTGCCTCGCGGGTGTTGGCGTGGCGGTGGAAGATCTCGACGATGACGCCGGTGCGGTCCAGCACCTGGGCACCAGTGGCGCGCTCGAGGTTGCGGATCTGGCTGGGCGAAAGCTCATGATCGATGATGACGAACTCGGGCTTGCGGGTGGCGCCCAAGCCTGGCTCAGCAGAATCGGCGATGGCCGCACCTTCAAACCGTTGCCGCGCCTTGGACTTGGCCTGTGGCGCCATCGAGCCGACCACACCGGTGCCACCGGTCAGCGCCGCCAATTCCGCAAGTTTGCCGCTGCCCAGCAGCAATGCGGCCCCGGTGCCCTCGCGCTTTTGTGAGACTGTTCCGACAACCTCATAGCCCAGCGTCTTCACCAGGCGCCCCAACTCCTCAAGGCTGGCTTCATGCGCGACGTCATCGACGTCTTGCGTCTGGATGCCGACGAGGACGGCAAGCGGGATTGGCGGTTTGGTCTCCATGGCGGTCAAGTAGCACGGATAAGCCCGAAGCCACGAAGGCTATGGTCAAGGCCCACCCCGCGCTTCTTCGCCTATCGGTGGGCTGATTGACTAACCGGTGCCTTGGGCGCTTGGGCCATTTTGGGTATCGCGCCACCAGGACAGGCTGGCACGGTTTGGCTGACTGTCCCATAAAGGGGTGTTCGCGTAACGTGCCTCAGATTTCGATGACTCCGGCGATTGTCGCGCCCACAAGCTTTGGCCCCCCGCGGCAAAAGGGATAGAATGACAGCCGAATGATCAGCGCTAAACTCAGCCTGCTTTTGTTCGCAGCAATCGTCCTGGCACCACTGAGCATCTCGGCGATTGCGTACTACGCCGATGGCTCGGGACCGAATTGGCAACTTGCTGACCGGTCAAGTGCGGGACTTTTATCTCCGGCAGCGGCGCACAACGCGGCTGTGGTGCGCATCTTCGCGGCCAGGACGGTGCGCTGGCGCGGGATCTTCGCCGTGCATTGCTGGATCGTTTACAAGGCCGAGGATGCGCGGGCCTATACGCGCTACGATTATACCGCGTGGGGAGAACCCATCCGACGGAACGGCTTCGAGCCAGACGGACGCTGGTTTGGGCGCAAGCCGGACATCGTGTTCGCTGCAGACGGTGCCGTCGCCGACAGGCTTGTTCCGAAAATAGACGCGGCCGTCGCGGCGTATAGGCTGCGCGATCAGGGCGATTACCATGCGTGGCCTGGCCCGAACTCGAACACCTTCATTGCTGCCGTACTCGATGCAGTGCCAGACATCATCGCGTCTCTGCCCCCGACAGCGATCGGCAAAGACTATCCGTATGACGGAAGATGGTTTCGCATGACATCATCCGGGACCGGCCTCAAAAGCTCGCTTGGCGGATATCTAGGCCTTACCATCGGATGGGTGGAGGGGATCGAGGTCAATTTCCTCGGGGGCGTGGTTGGCATCGACATCCGCCGCCCCGCGTTGAAATTGCCGGGGGTCGGCCGGATCGGCATGGCGGCTACCACCTGAAAAAAAGCGAGCGGTATGCAGGCCTGGCTGGCGCAAATCAATCAGAAGGGGAGCGAACAATGTCAATCGAAACACGCGGGTTTGGCCCAGACGACACCCAGGTTTCGTTACTCGGCTTTGGCTGCGGGGCCGTAGGCGGCCTCATGGTGCGCGGGTCAACAAATGACCAGGAATACGCCATCGCCCGTGCGATCGATGTCGGAATCAACTACTTCGATACCGCCGTCCGGTATGGCGATGGTGCGTCGGAGCTGCATCTGGGCAGCATGCTTGCAAAGCTTGGCGCCAAGAACGCCCTGGTCGGTACGAAAGTGGGCCTGCGCCCGGCCGAGTTCGGTGGCATTGCGGCCGCAGTAACGGCGTCGCTAAACGGCAGCCTGCGCAGCCTGAGGCGAGACCATGTCGATATCTTTCACCTGCATAATGCGATCACCTTGTCCGGTGGTGGCGAAAGCCTGAGCGTGCGCCAAGTGCTGGAGGAGGTGGTGCCAAGCTTTCAGGCGCTCCGTGCCGCTGGCAAGATTAGGCTGCTCGGGCTGACCGCCATCGGGGAGACCGCAGCGTTGCGACAGGTGATCGACACCGGCTTATTTGGCAGCGCACAGATTCCCTACAACATGCTCAACCCATCCGCCGGCAGCGCCCTGCCATCCGACTACCCGGCGCAGGATTACGGCCAGCTGTTCGAGAACACTCGCCGGGCCCGTGTCGGTGTTATTGGCATTCGCGTGTTGGCGGGCGGTGCCCTCAGCGGCTCGGCCCACCGCCATGCCATCGCCAGCCCGGAGCCAGAACCCATCGGTTCGGCGTTGTCCTACAAGACGGATTTGAAACGGGCCGCCCGGCTGATGCCGTTGGTCACCGAGGGGTTCGCCGAATCGTTGAGCGAGGCCGCCATCCGCTTCGCCATTGCAAGCCCGATGATGGGGACAATCCTCGTCGGCATGGCGAGCGTGGATGAGTTTGAAGTGGCTTTGGCTGCGGTGTTGAAAGGCCCGTTGCCGGCGGTCGCACTGCAACGGGTGGCCGAACTCACCGCAGTTTTTGCGGGCGAGGACCGTTAACTGCGACCGAGAAAGCGGCGCCGCTTGCGCCACAGCCGGAGCGGCGGCAAACCCCAGCGCCATGGAAACGTAGTAAGCGCCCGGCCAGGACCGTGTCGGTTTGATTGCTCCGTCGCTTAGCTACTTCGCTGAGGTGGCATCCTGGCTCATCTTCCAGGGCATTAGTTCGTCGATGCGGTTGATGGTATGTCCATCGGCGATTCTAGCCAGGGTGTCTCGCAAGTAGATTTCCGGGTTGATCCCGTTCAGCTTCGCTGTCTGGATCAGCGTGTATATTGCAGCCGCGCGTTCGCCGCCGGCATCGGACCCGGCGAACAGATAGTTCTTGCGGCCCAGAGCTATGATGCGCACCGCATTCTCGGCGACGTTGTTGTCCGCCCCCAGCCGCCCGTCGGTGACGAAGCGCGTCAGGGCCTCGCGCCGTGTGATGGTGTATTGTAACGCTCTGACAAATTAGAACTTTTCCGACAACTTGGTAACGATCTTATCAGCCCAGTCGAAGAACGCGTCCAGCAGCGGCGCGGTCCCTCGGCGGTGCGCGAACCGCGCCTTGTCCTCGATCACGTAGACAGCCGCGACCCGGTCCAACGCTTCCCTTGCGACCGACGACTTCGTGGCTTCCCACACATCGTAGAACTTGCGACGGCAACGAGCTCAGCACGAGACTTCGATAATCGGATCCAGCTTGGTCCTGGCCGGATGATACAAAGCCTCGAACCCGGCATAACCGTCAGCCTGAAGGAAGCCGGTGAAGCCGGCCATATGCGCCGCCGGATGTGCCGCGCCACGATCGGGACTGTAGAAGTAGGCAGCCGCCGGGGGCGCCGGACCGGCGAACAACCGGTCTTCGCGCACATTGGCCCATAATCGTCCGGTCACCGTCCGTCCCAAACCCGGCGCCAGCACCGGAACGGTCGTATCGTCGTCGTGGATCTTCTCAGCCGCGAGCACATGCTTGCGGATCACTGCGACATCCTGGAAACCGGCGACGATTCGTTCCGCTTCAAACAGCGAAAGAAACAGCCAAAAGCAGGCTGAAAAAGTGGAAACTTTTGGACGCTGTTACCTGGAAACTATTCAACGCTGTTTGACAGAGGTCCGTCGCCTGCGGCGCGATAACCGAACTGGCAGCGTAATCGTGGGATTAGCATCGCGGCAGACCATTAACCCAAATCTGACCCGGGCGCCGCAGCTCCGCCTACGTATCTTGTGGCGGCGCGGCTCCTTAGCTTTGTAGGGCATCGGTCATGCGGAGAGTGAGGGAGAGGCCCTTTAGGCCCCACCGGTTTCGCTGCCCAAGCTCAGCACGGCAATTTTGTATCAACGGCCGTCCAGCTAATTCTTGCAGCACGACCAATGGCTGTCCATCTAATGACGAAGCATCGCGACGGGGCGGCAGCCGATTTGCGTCGTGCGTTGCAAGTTTGATCCAGCAAGGGGAAAGGTATCACCAAGCAGACCAAGACACAAAAAGAAATCGTCGAACGCGTGATGTAGGATTTTAAAGATGGCGAGCTTTGGGGAGAGCTAACATCCGCTGCCTTGGAAGGTACTGACCTACGACACGAGCATGGGCGGCTACGTCGTGGATCTCACCCGCCATCAGCTCGAGGGCGCGCTGAGCTACACCAGCAGCCACACGCCGGACTGGTCCACCCGATCTACGGCCGCCGGGTCAGCGACTATTACGGGATGCCGTGAGCCGGCGTCGGACGGGGTTCAGAGGCGATCCCGGCGCGAAGCCGGCGGGGTCGCCCATTCCGGGGTTCCGCTGTTTATAGGTGGAGCCCCGCTAAGACTTCTGGAACCGCCTTCCCGCCGAACGTATGCGCGAACCCGCATGGAAGCGGCCTTGTCCGAGGCAGGGCGCGGGTTGCAACAGAGTGCAGGACATTCCCGTTCACAGGCCGCTGGGGGGTTTTCGACGCTACCAAGGCCGCATGGGATCAGTCTGATAAGCTCGCCGCCGCCGACAAACTTAGGCTATAGATTGATAGCAGGATCGCTACATAGGGGGGATTAATCATGGCAACGGGAGTTCACGCCTCCAATGCTTCGGCTGGGCTGCACAATGGCACAAATCGGGACACGGCTAAAGTCTATCTGGTCGGCGGCGGGGTCGCATCGCTGGCCGCCGCCGCCTTCATGATCCGCGACGGTGATATCCTCGGCCAGAACATAACCATCCTCGAGCAACTTGGGACGGTTGGCGGAAGCCTGGACGCCTCTGGTTCTGCGCAGGATGGCTACGTCCTACGCGGCGGGCGGATGTTTGAGAGCAAATACCGTTGCACGTTTGAGCTTTTCTCCTCGATCCCGACACTCGATGGGACTGGGACGGTCACGGACGAGATCGTCAGATGGAACGAGACGATGAAGACATCCTCCAAATCGCGCCTCTTTCGCGACGGTCACCGGCAGACTGCGCCCAAATTTGGCCTCAGCGAAAACCACATCCTGACGATCGGGCGCCTCGTTCTCGAGCCCGAAGTCTGGCTCGGCCGGACCAGCATCGCCGACCAGTTCGATGACTCGTTTTTCAGGACCGATTTCTGGTTCATGTGGTGCACCACCTTCGCCTTCCAGCCATGGCACAGCGCGGTCGAGTTCAAACGCTATCTGGCACGGTTTGCGCATATGGTCGCCGGCTTCGATCGCCTGGAAGGCATCATGCGGACTGGCTACAATCAGTTCGACTCGCTGGTGCGCCCGCTGTGGAAGTGGCTCAAAGAGCGTGGCGTCCGGTTCAAAGTAAACACACGCGTCACGGATCTCGGCCTGAGCGAGCAAGCCGGCAAGACGACCGTGACACGCATCATCTACGAGCAGGCCGGCATCGCCGGTGAGATTACCCTAGGCTTTGGCGACCATGTTCTTGTCACACTTGGGTCAATGACCGAGGCGTCCAGCCTTGGCACGATGGATACGGCGCCGGTTTTAGGCGGCAAGGGCGACGGCGGCGCCTGGACGCTGTGGGATACGATCGCCACCGGCCGGCCAGCGTTCGGGCGTCCGTCAGCTTTTACTGACCACATCGACGAGTCCAAATGGGTGTCATTCACAACGACGCTGCACGACCCAACTTTCCTCCGCCTCGTCCGCGATCTTACCGGCAACGTACCGGGAGAGGGTGGCCTGATTACGTTCCCGGAGTCAGGCTGGCTGGCCTCTATCGTCATCCCGCACCAGCCGCATTTCATAGGTCAGCCCAACGATGTGAGCGTGTTCTGGGGCTATGGCTTATCCGTTGATCAGCCCGGAGACTTTGTCAGGAAGCCGATGGCCGCGTGCTCCGGCCGCGAAATCATGACGGAGATTTTTGGTCACCTGCGGATCGTGGAGGATGCATCGAGGATCCTGGAGACGTGCATCTGCATTCCATGCATGATGCCGTTCATCACCAGCCAGTTTCTGCGGCGCGAAAAAGGGGACCGACCCCAGGTTCTGCCGCACGGATCTCAGAACTTGGCCTTCATGGGACAGTTTTGCGAGTTGCCGGACGACGTGGTGTTCACCGTCGAATACTCGATCCGCTCGGCCCAGGCGGCCGTTTATGGCCTGCTCGGTCTCAACCGCAAGCTGCCTTCAGTCTATAAGGGAACGTTCGACCCACGCGTTCTGTTGAATGCGTTCATGGCCTTGCACGACATCCGCCGGTGACGGTCGGTGACCCAAGGGATGGACGCTCGCTCGCGCTGCGGTTCCGATGTGAGAGCGTTGCGTATTTTAATAACCTACCTTTACTGCCTCGCTTCCGGGCGGTGCCGCCATAGCTGGATTACCTGTTCGAAGGCGTTGGTGCGAGTGTGGACGGCCCCGTGGATGCAAGAGGAAGAATGAGAATTCTGCCCGACGGATCGACAGCGATCCTGTGTCCGGCCTGTTGACTCGGCTCATGGCCGCTGGCCCAGATGGGGTCCGCGATCCAATCCCAAACACTTCGGCGGCTTCGAAAGCCTGTGCACCAAGCGGGTTCTCTGGATTATCGGTTCGACCGATCGTCATCTCATGTAGCTTTTTCACCCAGGCATCAACGCGCGATGCAGGCGCTCACCGGCGGATGCCGGTCGGCCGTAACGCGCGCCATAGTGGCCCCTGCCATCCGGGCCATTTCGTCGTTCAATCATGGCCGAAGCCGCGCGGCGGTTCGATCGTTTGAAGCTCGGTCAGATCGAGATCGACGATTGTTTGTAAGGCCTCGGCCGTGGCACTGCCTTGCTGATTGTCCGGCAATGCTTCCAGCCAAGCGGTATACGCGGCTTGCAGCTTCCCCAGCGCGGTGACGGCGTCATTCCAACGTTGGGTTCGGCTATGGGTATTCCTCCGTCGCATTCCATCACAACCGAACTCGGCGGGCATTTCTGCCCGCCGAGATTTGGCTTAGTGCGCAGCTTTCTTGCTGGCGCTGAGGGCACTGCCGCAGCAGCCGCTGGCATCGGCAGTCTTCTTGCTTGCGCTCTCGGCAGCCATCAGGCCGGCCTTGTGATCGCCCGACTTATGCGATTTCGCGGCGGCATGATGGGCCTCGGCGGCGTGTTCATGGGCCTCGGCAGCTTTGGTATGGCTCATTTCTGGCATTTTAATCTCCACAGGATAATTAAGGATCTTGAACAGATCCTTTTTTGACGCGGATTTGCGTATGCTCTACCGACAACACATCCATAGGGCAGCAGAAACTAGGCACGGTGCAGCTAGCGTCGACAGAATCGGAATATACTTAGATACTACGCAGGATCATTTAATATCAATGGTTTAGAGCCGAACGATGCACCTGTGTCGCGCCAGCGGCAGGCTAGCACGCGCTTTGCTATCGAGGCATGTCAAACAGCGTTGAATAGTTTCCAGGTAACAGCGTCCAAAAGTTTCCACTTTTTCAGCCTGCTTTTGGTTGTTTTTTCCGCTGTTTGAAGCGGAACGAATCGTTGCCGGTTTCCAGGATGTCGCAGTGATGGGTGATGC